>JAESUD010000369.1 GCA_016763335.1 Emcibacteraceae bacterium
AATCCTTGCAAGGTCAGGCAATATAGGCGGCCTCCTCACCTCCGAAAATGCCGATAATGCAAGATATTATACTAGTGTAATTACAACCATAGCACTCGTTGCTATGGTAATTATTCTTTGTAAGGTCATTCGACAAGCAAAAGAAGAATAACTTTATCACTTACCCCATCAAATGCTGATCGGCGAGCACTTCCCGCACGGCGCGGTGCGCTTGATCAATGGCAGCATCGGTAAACGGGCTGGCATCGGCATCCGAATTGGCAACGGATATACGGCCAAGCTTTTGGCGTGCCACCACACAGGGCCGATCATCACTGGCATACATAGCCCAGTGATATGGTTCAGTAATGGTATCATAGGCATAGGCATTGCCGTGCGGCCAGCGATTAACGGTAATGGCAACAATATCACGCGCCGCATCAAACCCCGCAGAGCCAAGCATGCGGTTTAATTGTTCACGGATATTTCTCTCAAACATCTCAAATGACGTATTTAGCAGCTCGTACCGGCCAAGCCGTAACTGATCACGGCGCAGTTCGCCCGGCGCACATGGTGCTTTATGCATTTTAACAATCACCGGTTCATCCATATTGATAGGGGCTTTATAATCGCCAACTTCAAGCGGAAAATGCAGACTACTTGTTGTATGAAATAGCCCGGGTGATGTAATGGCACTAACGCCCAATTTTTCAAATGCTTTGCCGTTTTTAAGCAGAACATTCGTATAAACTCTTGGCGCTTTAATCCCGTATAACTGCGCTTCCTTCTGGGCATCAGAAAAATCATCGCAAATATAGGGAATAACATTATGCCAGCAAGCAAGAATAGTGTTTTTTGCCTTAACCGTATGCGCTTCCCCCCCCTGCATATAGGAAATATCAACATCCTTCGCGGTTTCTGGATCGCCATTATGTTTCACTTTGATCACCGTACTATTGAGGCGTAAGCGGGTAGCATTTTTTAAAACATCAAGCTGTGAATAATCTACTTTAGCAGTGTACAAATCGTCCAGAGTGCTTCCGGCAATCGCATCAGGGATAAGATGGCGAACCATCATGCGGGTAATTGTTGCATTACCGTCAGGGAAATAAATCGAACTTTCCTCATATTCGTGTTCACGTCCATGTTGCGAGCCGGCAATATGATGTAACGGGCTTATTTTAGCAGATAGCAATAAATTTAAATTTTCAAATCCCGGGAACCCACCGAGCTGCCAACAAAATAATGCCGGCACCTGTTCTGCTCCCACATAAAATCGAAAATGAAGACCCGAACGAAACATCGGCAATACACGTTCATCGATCCCGAGAATATCCGTGATATATTCACCGTATGAAATAGAGGCTAACTTCCTTTTCTTCTCGGCATCACTCATACCTTGCATCGATGATGCGACGACTTCTTCGTTATAAAGACGTTTAAAATTATCTTCTAAGTCTTTGTTTAACGGTGATTTTTCAAAAAAATCATCCCAATTACCCTCCGCACGACGGTCACGTTTTACAAGACCCTCACCACCAAAGGTTTCCTTATCAAAAAATGTCGATCCACCAAGACCAATATTTCGGTGATGCCGGATCATATCCTTGGTTTGTTCATGATATGCTTTGGTATCAATACCCAATTCACGCAACAATCCCATGGCAACAGTGCTGTAATTAGTCGGCTGTTCAATATTCAACGTACCGCCATTGACGATGATGTTTCGCCCTTCATAGTTATATTCGTTGCGTTTGGCATGACCGCCAAAATCATCATGATTATCTAGAATAAGAATTTTTTTATCCGGCCCCGCTGATTGGCGGTAAAACCATGCTGCTGAAAGGCCGCTTATACCACCACCAACAACGACGAGGTCATATTCTTCACCGTTATGGTCGGCCTCAAAACTGTCGCCATCCCTAACCAGATGTGCCGTTTCAAAGGAACCATCATGGCTACCGCGCATATTTGCTTTAGCGGGCGGGTAATAGTCGTCGTCAGACTGCATCGGTTTATTCTTGTCTAAAACCTGCATCGCCTTAACCAGTGACGGGCATAATAAAGCCCCCGTAACCGCAATGCTAGCCCCGCTCAAAAAATCCCTGCGGTCAATTTTACGGTCCATTCCGAGTTCTTTATCGGTAAATATTTTTTTCATCATTAGGGCCCCTTTTAATTTTGTAAAAGGAAGCTATCATATAAAGAAATAATATAACAGTGGTTATGTTTTAGACATCAAAAACCACTTTAACCCTTTTCTGCCCGCTAATTAATACCGAGCAAGTCCGCAGCGTTACCGCCGGTCATTTTTTTAATATCTTCATGTGAATAGTCAAGGTCTAGGCAGGTGGCTATAACATTTTTAAAACCTTCAACCGGGGTTGGGTTTCCGGCTTGACCAAGATCGGAACCAAGGATTGTTTTTTCCACAGTCCCTGCTTTTATAAGGTTATCAAGGTTTTCAGGCGTATAAAAATGAAATTTTGACCCCGGCACAAACATGCACATACTATGCTCAAGATACGCCCCCATTTTCACTAGCTCACGCATTTCATCTTCGGTGGCATCAATCAGATATGATGGGTGATTGACCAGAAGTTTTTTAACACCGCGCTTTATTGCTTCATCCATAAGCGGGAAAATTTCTGTAATATGAAGATGCCCTGCGGAAAGGATAATGTCCGCGTCTGCGATCATATCGAGGATAAATTTTACTTCATCCAAAAGATTACCATTATCATCAAGCACTGAAAGCTCAATCGGCTCGAGCATTTTTTCCTTGGTGGTTGGGAATTTTTTTTCAAAATCTTTATCGGATTTATGATGGGCAATGTGGTTGGTCGCTGAAAATGTTGGCATCCACACGAGTTTAGCACCAAGTTTAATACCGTGATCAACCGCAAAACGGTTTATGCCGCCTGTCGAATTATTAAGCGGCACACCAGAAAACATTTTTACATTCAGGTCTTGAAAGTGGTTCATCAAAAGTTCTGTAACCGGGGTCGCGGAATAATAATGATCTTTAATCAATATCGCCCGCATTTTCGCCGCTGATCCCTCACGCATCACTTCGATATGATCAATGCTTCTCGGCATGACGCTTGGGCCACTATGACAATGAAGGTCAATAGCCCCTTCAAGCAATGAACTTAACAGTGCATCATCATATTTTGCCGCTGGTGACTGATCAACGGTTGAATTGATCCGGTTCGGTATATTCTTTACCATACTTACTTTTCCTGATTATGAATTGAATTCTGAAACTATATTTTTAACGCCTGCTTGCACCAATGAATGTTCAGAGCCAACAGTGAACATCGTAATACCAAGGTCACGGAGCATGTCTTTTTCTGCGAGGTTGGCATAAGCCGCTAATTTTTTACCGGCATTTTTCGCTACCGAACAAACATGCCTCACTGCATCAACCACTATCTTGTCACTCGGCGATGTCGCACCTAAACCAACGGTAAGGTCCATTCGGCCTAAGAAAAGGCAATCAATATTTTCAATTTTCACAATTTCTTCAATATTGTTAACCGCATCAACGTCTTCAATCTGAGCGATTATCACGGTTTGTGCATCTGACGCATCAATATACTCATTCATGGGCTTAGTACCGTATCCACCGGCACGCTGGGTACCCGCAAAACCGCGTGTGCCACCACGATATCGACCACCAGCGGCAATTTCCATTGCTTTCTCGGCGGTCGCAACATGCGGAACTATTACACCAGTTGCACCGCAATCAAGTGGATACAGCATAGCGGTTGCTGAGTTTTTCTGAATGCGGACAAACATCGGCATATCAACCGCGTTACCGGCCATCATACAGCTATCCATCGCCGCAAGGTCAAACGGACTATGTTCCTGATCAAGGGCTAAAAAATCCAATTCAGAATTACCCAAAACTTCTATCATTTGATAAGCAGGTGTTTTCACAAACATGCCGATCAGTTCTTCGCCTGCCAGCAGACGATTTCTAAAACTGGCTTTTTTACCTAAATTTGTTGTCATTTTAATAATTTTTCTACTTTTGTCTTGATATTTGGAACAGAGTATCAATAATTGAGAAATTGTCAATCAAAGCAAACAGAAAAATTAATGAATAATCTTGCTGTAAATATTGGAAACATCCCCCTTAAAAATCCACTAATTTGTGGCTCGGGCGAGCATTTCATTGAACTTGAAGGCATCGAACAGGCCCTTAAGGCCGGTGCTGGTGCTGTCGTGATAAAGTCAACCAATGAAAGTGTCGCCGCAAAAGAACAATTGCAAAAAACCGATTATGTAATGCTTAACAGTGACTTTAAAAAACAGTCTTGGGATTTCAATCCCGCCAAAGACACTAGCCTTTTCAATCGTTCGGGACTTCATCCGGAGCCTTTTGAAAAATGGCTTGAAATTGCCGTGAATGCCGACAAAATGGCCGCAAAATATGATGCTTACTGTGTGGCAAGTCTGATCCCGGCATCGATCGACAAATTAATTGAATACGCAAAGATAGTTGAAAAATCCGGCATTCGTATTCTTGAAGTAAATGTCGGCGCACCTCACGGTGACGAAGCCGCAAAAGGCGCTATCCTTCTAGAACGACACGCTGCACATATTAAAGAAATCACCACAAAATTACGTGCGGCTGTTAATATTCCCCTATGGATTAAATTAACAGGACAATCACAGGAAATCCCCGCCATGGTCGCTGCCGCAATGGAATCCGGTGCAGATACAGTTACCTTGATGGGGCGCTATATGGCCTTTATCCCCGATATTGAAACACAGCAACCAATGCTTGGCACCCACGGGGCTTATGGTGGACCGTGGGCATTGCCGTTAACGTGTCATTGGTTGGTTAAATCACGCGCAATTATTGGCCGCGAATACCCAATGCTTGCCACCAACGGCGCCCGTAGCGGCCATGACATTATCAGATTCATGCTTTCAGGGGCCAGTGCCGTGCAAATGACCAGCGCCATATTCACCGGCGGTTACGGTGTCATTGCGGATGCGCTAGAACAAATCGAGCAATATTTAAGCGAAAAAAATATGGATGCATCAGACTTGATCGGCCTTGCCGCCGACCATGTAAAAACATATGCTGATATCGAATGCAAAAGCGAAAATAAAAAAGATTACTGGCGCGACTTTACGCCAACATAAAACAGGAAACGAAAATGCAGATACCTAAAGTTGATTGGTCGAAAATGGAATGGAAAAAAATCCGTGACGGCGTATATCAAAAAGCCTTTAAAGGCGAAGGCGCCACCCTTGCCATGCATAAATTAGAACCACAACATGAACCGCGCCCCCATAAACATATATACGAACAAATCGTCTATATCATGGCTGGTGAAGTGGATTTTCATGTTGGTGATGATGTCCACCGCCTCGGCCCCGGCGGGCTTTTAGTAGTGCCGCCAAATGTCATGCATCATGCCGAAGTGATCGGCGATGAAGATGTTTTAAACCTTGATGTGTTTACCCCGGCACGTACCGATTTTTTTGAGTGAGTAATAAAATGAGCAAAATTAAAACAAACAAATATGTAAAAGATTCCCCCTCGCAGCCACAACCACCAGCAAAAACGGTAACGCCAGCGTTTAAAATCAATCTCGCGCTTAATGAAAGCCCTTATCCACCAAGCCCGAAAGCACTTGAAGCCTATCATGAAACGAGCAAAGTATTAAACCGTTACCCCAATTATACCTCTGCTGAGCTAAGATTAGTTCTTGGTGAAAAATACGGCCTTGATGATACAAAAATCATGTGTGCCGCCGGGTCGGAACAAATCCTCAGTTATATTGCCCGTGCTTATATTGCCGAGGGCGACGAGGTGATCCACCCAAGATACGGGTTTATGGTTTACCGATTTAACATTGCCATGCAGGGCGGCATTTCCGTACCGGTAGAGCATGATGATTTTATCGTTAATGTTGATTATATTCTTAAAGCCGTAACCGACAAAACCCGTATGGTAATTCTCGATAATCCGGGCAACCCGACCGGAACATATGTGCCTTATTCAGACGTTAAACGCCTGCGTGAACAACTACCGGATCATATTTTGCTAGTTCTTGATGCCGCCTACGCCGAATTTGCCACAGAAAGCGATTATGACGCCGGAATGGAACTGGTGGATAGCCATAAAAATGTTATCGTCACCCGTACTCTATCCAAATTATATGGCCTCAGCAGCCTGCGCGTTGGTTGGGCTTATAGTACTGAGGAAATAATTAATACCCTGCTTCATCTTAAAGGCGGTTTTAATGTTTCAAAACCGGCGCAGTCCGCTGGTGCGGCCGCTATACTCGATCAGGAGTATGCCGATATGTCGCGGGATAAATGCCGTGCGGGCATTGATTATTTAACGGTTGAGCTTCGCACAATGGGGCTTAAGGTCACATCAAGCGTTTGTAATTTCATCATGCTGCATTTTCCAAAAGGCCGTGATCAAATGAAAGCCGCCGATGCCCATTTAAAAGAAAATGGCATATTGGTCGGCCCGCTCGGTGCTTATAATTTAGAGAGCACTCTGCGCATTACTGTCGGCACCGACGCTGAAAATAAAGCATTCATTGATGCCATGAAAGATTTTACAGGAAACTAAAAAATGAACCTTCCGGATTATGATGGCTGGCAAAAACTTAGCCAGGATTTTAAACATCAAACCAAAGCCTTTATAGGCGGTGAATATGTTGATGCGTTAAGCGGTAAAACATATGAAACCATTAATCCGGCAACGGAAAAAATGTCTGCGCATATTGCCTCATGCGACCGTCATGATGTCGATAAGGCCGTAAAATCGGCACGTGCCGCCTTTAACGCTAAACATTGGTCCCGCATGGCAGCGCGGGACCGTGGCGTTATCCTGCAAAAGCTCGCCGGACTTGTGCTTGAAAATGCCGATCAGCTCGCCTTAATGGAATGCTTAAATGTCGGCAAACCAATCATGGAAGCGCGCATGGCCGATATCAACCTCGCCGCCGCCGCCCTTAAATGGTACGGCGAGGCTATTGATAAGCTCACCGATGAAGTGGTCGCAACACCAGATAATGTCCGTGCGACAATTACAAGAGAGCCAATGGGCGTTGTAGGTGTGGTTGTGCCGTGGAATTTCCCGCTGCTTATGGCCTGCTGGAAAATTGCCCCTGCCCTTGCCGCCGGAAACAGCGTGATTGTTAAGCCGTCCGAACAAACGCCGCAGTCCATTTTAAAGCTTGCCGAGCTCGCCATCATAGCCGGAATTCCGGACGGTGTTTTTAATGTCATCACCGGGCACGGCGCCGAGGCAGGATCGGCCATTGGCCTTCATAATGATATTGATTGCCTGACATTTACCGGGTCAACCGCTATAGGCAAGAAATTCCTTGAATATTCGGGACGTTCAAATATGAAAGCCGTATGGCTTGAATGCGGCGGTAAAAATCCCAATATCGTCATGGCTGACTGCCCTGATATGGATAAAGCAGTAATGAGCGCCGCCATGAATGTGTTTTTTAATCAGGGGGAAGTCTGCGCCTCCGCCTCAAGATTACTGATCGAAGAAAGCATTCGCGACGAATTTATTGAGCGTGTTGTTGAGGTCGGAAAAACCCGTATTCCCGGCGACCCCCTAGACCCGAAAACCAATATGGGGGCCATCGTTGACCGCAACCAATTTGACCGCATTAACGGCTATATTACCAAAGGCAGCGAAGAAGGCGCCGAACTCATGCTCGGCGGTGATACCGCCACTGTGGACGGTAAAGGTTTATATGTTAACCCGACAATATTTAAAAATGTCACCAACAACATGACCATCGCCCGCGAGGAAATATTTGGCCCTGTGCTCGCCGCCATCAGTTTTAAAGGTATTGATGAAGCCATCACCATCGCCAATGACAGCCCATACGGCCTTGCCGCGGGCATCTGGACCCGCGACATAAACATCGCCCACAAAGCCGACCGCGATTTACAGGCAGGTGCCGTTTCCATCAACAGCTTTAATTCCATCGACATCGCCATGCCATTCGGCGGCTACAAACAATCCGGCATAGGCGTCGATAAATCCCTGCACGCAATAGAAAAATACACCAACATGAAATCCACGTGGCTGGAACTGGATTAATTTTATAACGTATTAAAAGTTGAAAATAGAAAATTAACCCAGCATGCCATCCACGAAATTTTACACGAATGACCACTTAAGATCACCATCGATAGCAGTCATTCGCGGATCGTCAATTTGACCACTTCTAAGAATTAATGTAAATTCCCTAAGACACAGGAAGAAGTTAAATGATATTGGAAAGGAGTATTAGATGAGCTTGAGTGAAGGCGCCAAAAAAAGAAAAGCGAAAAAAGCGGTTAAGGGAATTAAATCCAAACCCACAGCATCACAAGCGCGAGCAAGGCTTAAGGCTAGTAAAATACCAAAATCCAAACGAAGCGAACATGGCGGAAGAGCGCACCGCAGACGAAACGGTTAAGCAGAGGAGGACAACTTAACCTTTGATTATGCTGATCTCAAAATTTCAGGATTTACAACGTCAACAAAATAAAGTTTTTTAAAGCTTATTGATCTTTATATTTCAAATATGAAAAAGGATCACGCGCAAATAAAAATGGATGAGATTGAAAAGCATATTGATGACACTTATTTTGCATGGGTCGGCGACGTGTCAGATGATGCCGTTTTGTATTACCACATACATAGTCCGGTGATACTTATCGAATTTGCTCCCCAAAGGGCCGTTGGAACAACATCCACACTGAAAGTCATAATTTTCTGGGAACCGTTTCACTTCGAATATGTTAAGGTTGTCAAACCACCTGATATCAAAAAGTCTTTAATGTGTCGCAACTACTCGTGGCGCTGTGGCTGCATTCATTTTTTCTCATAGGCCACGACTTCACCGTCCATAATATTCCTGTCTTCCCACTGCTCTTTTACTTCTGGATATTTTTTCATCATTATCTTCATAAACTGATGAAATAATCGGTCGCTGTCCTTAAGCGTCCACATACCCATGCCTTTTAGCTCGATGTTAAGGAGTTCACTTCTTGTTGCTTTATAATCATAGTAAGTAGTCACCTTATTTATTTGACGCCAATCAGTTCGTATAGCCTGATACTGATAGATGGAATAAATTCCACTATCATTTACATATGTACCATTTTTTTTAAGCTCCTTGTCAAAGGACCTCCATCCCGTAACATCGGGCATGTGATTAGCGATGATATATTTAGAAATCGGATTTTCTAAGTGCCATTGGTAATGAAGCCAGTCACTATAAAAAAATACAAAAATTATAGGCACACCGAATATTAACGTCCATACCATTCCTAAGTTATCGATGCTGTACATACAGGCTCCGATACACAAGACAATAGCTCCGCCAAATACCAAAATATGTTTGGTCGTACTCCAGTCCGAATTAGGGTCGCTTAAATGCTTGTGTCTTAACGTTGCCAGATAACTAAGAATAGCTAGCAATACTAAAAAGCTCAGCACGTAAATTATCGTCTCTGATATCATCTAAAACTACCCCTCTACACAATCCTCATTTACCATTAAATGATCAGTGATTGATCCAATAAAGTCATACAGGAAATTGGTTTGTTGAGATAACCTGTTTAAGTATGAAATATAGTTTTCCGAACGTCCGTTTTGGGTCGAAAGCGGTCATTCTAATGTAAGTCTACTCCCGAAGTCTTGATCGGGTTCAATTACCAAACTGTATAGGGCTACCCTTTTTATCAAATGCTAGAAAATTAGATAGATTGCCTCCTTTTTCTACAGTCTCGACCATCATTTTTAATGGCTGTGTAGCTTCGTCAGATGTCGGAAAAACACCATTTCGACCAGAAAGACAAGCTACTAATACAATTTGCCAATTTTGTTCCATACTCTCAGACTCTATCACTAAATCGGCAAAGCTACCCAGTTCATCCAAAGTTTTATCAACACACATGATTGGTTCTAATTCGCCTCCTTGACCAGAATGAAAGTTAATTGCTTCTTCATCTTTATGATCTTTTGGTAGAGATACTTTTAAAAAAACGAATAGTAAACGTTGTGGCTCCACCTGTTCTTTTGCGGCTGATAGCAGGGATTCATAATCGGTGATATTAATTTGTATATTCCTTTTGATTTGTTGACATTACATTAGATGTAAGCTGAGCCTATTGTGCTAAATAGTGTTCGTTTATTCAAGATAAATCCCTGCACGCAATAGAAAAATACACCAACATGAAATCCACGTGGCTGGAACTAGATTGAATTTAAACCCGCATCATGGATTAAAATTATAAATAGGCATTAAAACAAACCTAATATGCCGTTTGGAATCCTCTGCCCCGAACGACAGCTTTCGACCCAGACTGTGTGAAAAGTCTTCCCTCTCTGCTATAGTTGTTTTTTTACCATATTGGGGATTACTGATGACAAACTTTATTGAAGGAGAAGACC
>JAESUD010000370.1 GCA_016763335.1 Emcibacteraceae bacterium
GACCGAACTCTTCCGGTGTCATATCGCCACCTTCAATATACCAAAACGGTTGCCCGATATGTTCAAAACCGGGTAAGAGTGAGCCACCTTCGCCGCCCATATTATGCGTATAACCCATACCGCCAAGACTTATGGCCGCCAACGTGCTGCCGTGATAGGCATTCATTCGGCTAATGAAAGTCTTTTTTGAAGATTGGCCTTTAATATCCCAATAATGCCTCACTAATCTTACATTTGTATCGTTAGCTTCCGAACCGGAACTGGCAAAAAAGAAATGATTAAAACCATCTGGCGTTACCTCAGATAAAAGCCTCGACAGCTCAATCTGCGGGGGATGGCTGGTTTGAAAAAAACTATTGTAATAAGGTAATTGCCGCATTTGCCTATCTGCGGCTTCAATCAATTCCGAACGGCCATAACCCACATTCACGCACCACAGTCCGGCCATGCCATCAAGAATTTTATTATCTTCAGAATCCCAGATATAACTACCCTCAGCTTTTGTGATAACCCGCGTCCCTTTTTTACCTAGGGCATCAGGATCACTGAACGGATGGACATGGTGATCCCGGTCAAATTCCTGCCATTGCTCGGTCGTTCTATTGTAATTAATCATACTTTTTCTCCTTAATCAGATCTTTATTCTCTTAAAGTTGAACCCAAGTCGTCTTGAGATCAGTATATTTTTCCAGTGCATGAATTGATTTATCGCGGCCAAATCCTGATTGTTTAAAACCACCGAAGGGCACCGTCATATCCCCTGTTGGGTCCCAACAATTGACCCAAACTGTTCCCGCCCGAATAGCGCGAGCCATACGGTGAGCTTGAGAAATATCTTTGCTCCATACCCCAGCTGCCAATCCATAAATTGTATCATTGGCCAAGGTGATGGCCTCTTGTTCACCATCAAAAGTTAAGACAGATAAAACCGGACCGAATATTTCTTCTTTTGCGATGGTCATATCTGGCATCACATCATCAAAAATTGTCGGATCAACAAAGAAACCATCACGTCCAGCACTTCTGCATCCACCAACTTTTAAGGTCGCCCCTTCTTCATTTGCTTTATCGATAAAACCTAAAACACGGTTCATATGCTGTTCTTCAACTAGCGATCCCATTGTCGTATCCGGATCAAGCGGGTCACCTACCTTATAATTATCAGCGGCCTTCATAAGTTTTTCCATAAACTCATCTTTTATGGCCCTGTCAATTAGCAAACGTGACCCCGCTGTGCAAACCTCACCCTGATTAAAAAATATGCCGCCGATAGCAGCACTGGCCGCCTTATCCAAATCCGGGCAATCTTTCATCACAACATGTGGTGATTTTCCACCACATTCAAGCGACACCCGTTTCAGGTTTGATTTGCCACTATATTGCATGAAATATTTACCAACCTCGGTTGACCCGGTGAAAGCAATCATGTCCACATCCATATGCAAACCAAGTGCTTGTCCTGCTGTTTCGCCAAATCCGGGTAAAACATTCAATACCCCGTCAGGAATACCCGCTTCTGAAGCCAATTCTGCCAAACGAAGAATGGATAATGGTGATTGCTCCGCGGGCTTTACGACAACACTATTTCCTACTGCGAGTGAAGGACCAAGCTTCCAACAGGCCATCATCAACGGAAAATTCCACGGCACAACAATGCCAATAACGCCAAGTGCTTCCCGTGTCACCAAGGCCAGAGCACTAGGATCAGTCGGGGCAATTTCGTCCATTAATTTATCCGCCGCTTCACCGTACCAATGGAGGGTGCGGGCGCAAGCCGGAATATCAACCGCCATAGCATCTGAGATCGGTTTCCCCATGTCCATGGTTTCAAGTAATGCCAATTCGTCTTTATGTTGTAAGATCAAATCACCAAGGCGCATCAAATGCTTTCCACGAAGCGCCGGATGCATATTAGACCAAACGCCACTTTCAAAAGTATCGCGTGCGACTTTAACAGCAACATCGACATCTTCTTTACCACATTCTGTAACATCGTTTATTTTTTGTGCAGTGGCAGGATTAATATTGACAAATGTTTTGCCGGAAAGAGAATTTACATATTTACCGTTAATAAAAGCCTGATTCTGAATTGATAGTTCCGCAGCCTTTTTCTCCCAATCGTGATATGTTTTCATGATCCTACTCTTTCATTATTTTTTCTTAGCTATCTCATTTGCCGATTTTTATGAATATGACGCAGCTTCCATTGCGACAGTTCAGAGGCTATTAAAATAGCTATTTAGAAAAATTCTTTAAATTATTTTCTATACATTCGTTAGCAGATAACGAATTTCCCAAGACGAAAGAACACTGTAATTTGCCAAATATTCTTTCTTCTTAACATCCGCGAAAGTGGTGACAAATTCATCACTTAATATTTCTCTCATTTTCTTGGAATTTGTGAAATTATCCAATCCCGATTGAAAATTTTGTGGTAATTTAAGTGTTTCAAGATCATAAGCTGACGCGGTTAATGCTTCGCTCGGCTCAAGTTTTTCAACCATCCCAAGATATCCGGACAACAGTGATGCGGCAATCATTAGATAAGGGTTTACATCTGCACCAGCTATTCGGTTTTCAATCCGTCGCGCGGCTCTGCCCCCTTCGGGTACTCGCAAACCAACCGACCGGTTTTCCAGACCCCAATGAAGATTAACTGGTGAACTTAAACTACTGCCAATCCGCAGATAACTATTAGCATATGGTGCAAGTAAAGGCATAAGTGCTGGAATATATTTTTGAAGTCCACCAATATGAAAATGAAATAAGTCGGTATTGTCACCATCCTCATCTGCAAAAACATTGATACCGTCGCTGACACCTACGACGCTTTGGTGAACATGCATTGCACTACCGAACTCTTCGGAATATGGCTTGGACATAAAGCTGGCAAATACATCATGGCGGATGGCCGTTTGCTTCAACAGGCGTTTAAAATAAAAAGCCTGATCGGCCACTTTAAGCGGATCGCCGTGATGCATATTCATTTCAAACTGGGCTGGGCCTGCTTCTTGCGTTAACGTATTCACTGAAATATTCATGATTTCGCAATATTTATAAACATCATCAAACAAATCGCTAAATTCATCAAGCCCGTCTAATGACAACATGCCTTTATCCAGCATCTGTTTTTTTGAACGGCCTTTTGGCGGAATCGGTGGACTTTCAACCTCATCCTGATTAGCCAGAAGGAAGAATTCAAATTCTGGAGCTACGATTGGTTTCCATCCCTGTGTCTCATATAAAGACAAGACATTACGAAGCACCTGACGAGGTGAAGAATTGGTTTTTTCACCGTTGGCCTTAACTAAATCACAAATAATACACGCCGTTGGAATTTTGCGCCATGGCACAATGCTTATGGTGTCGAAGTCCGGTATAAAATACAAATCCTCTTCAAGGTCGGTTATATATTCACTACTTACGAAATCGCAATTAATAGTCAGGGAAAATAAAGATTCAGGCATGCGGTGCCCGCCACTACGTAATCCTTCAATAAATTTTTCCTGAGGCATAATCTTTCCGCGGCTAATACCTGCAAAATCACTGATCACAATTTCCACATCATGGATATTATTCTGGTCCAACCAATTTTCGATTTCCGTAATTCTGTTGTTATCTTTCATACATCACCTCCACCTTCGCCGAATTTGTTCGGGGATTATTTTTTTCTTCCACTCTAAAAACATGTATGCTCTATTTGAGGACATAAAGCTACTAATTTGTGATCACAAATTAAATATATATAAAATACACCTATATCTCAACCAAAGCTCAAGATCACATTATAAAACTTACACGTTTATTTCAGATCATTTTTTATAGACTACTTGACCGTCCATCATGGTCATATCGACTTCAATCTTATGAATATCATAGGGGCCCGATTCAAGCGGATTTTTATCTAGAATAATTAAATCAGCTTTTTTACCAACTTTAATCGATCCTATTTCATCCTCCATGTGAAGCTGGTAGGCGGCATCATATGTATATCCACGAATTAAACTCGCCACATCCAAACGTTCTTCAATCGGCGGCTGGATCAGAGCGTCCGGTTGTCCCGCACTCTGCCTTGTATGCCCTATTTCAATATTGAAAATCGGTGACATGCCAAGTGTTCCCGCACCGGATGCCGGGAAGTCACTACCAAAAGTCAACCGCACTCCTTCTTGCTTATAACTATTAAAGCGGAAATAACGATTAAACTGATCATCACTTACAAACGGTTTTCCGCCCATATCATAGCTGGCCCATAATGGGGTGCTTTGCGCGATAACATCTAGCTCTGCAAATCTTTTGACCGCTTCATCGGTTATAACCTGTACATGGCAAATGGTATAACGACTTGAGCTATCCCCATAAGCTTTACGAGCGGCTTCAATGGCATTTAAAGTTTCATGTATCGTTCTGTCACCTAAGGCATGGACATGAACATCAATCTGACGTCCGGCCGCCTCAACAACCAAATCAGTAATCTGTTGTTGGGTTAAAGCCGTGGCTCCGTTATTTCCGGGATCATTTTGATAATCTTCAAACATACCGGCGGTGCGTCCTTCGATCGTACCATCATCCATTATTTTCAACATACGAATATGATAGTTATCGGTCTTGCTGATTTTTGCCAACTCGTCTATTTGATCCAAAACACCTTCAATATGCTCCGGTGAAGCAACCATGACGGAACCCACCAATCTAACCGTAAATTCATCCGCATCATCAAGGTTTTTCATGACCGCTAACGCCATACCCGCCACATCAAGTGCACCCGCATCAAAGACAGAGGTAACGCCATATTCATTCATAATATCAAATACCCGCCCCGTACCGTCGGTTACTGATTTCTCTGTAAATACATTTAAGCGGTCCATTGCATCCGAGGCCGTTCCTTCCAAGAACCATCCTGTCGGGTTTCCATCCTGATCTCTTTTATAAAAATTAAAACCTGGCGTAGGGTCAATCGTATCTTTGGTGATACCCAGTTTTTCCATGGCCATTGAATTGGCCCAACCACTATGAAACCCTTCATCCATGATAAAAACGGGGCGATCAGACACCACGCTATCGAGCATTTCTTTTGTCGGTCCTTCCTCACCAAAAACTGAGGCCAGAAAACCATAACCGAATATGAGCGGTAAATCCTCATTCGCCTCCGCATACTCACCTACTGCTTTAATCCAGTCTTCAGTACCGGCAAATGTATCAAGCGACAGCGTATTTACATATGCGCCGCCGCTGATGGCATGTGCGTGGGTGTCAATGAAACCCGGCATCATAATCCTGCCGTTCAAGTCATGTATCTGTGTCTCAGGACCGGTATAATTTTGAACGTCTTCAGCACTTCCAACAAAAACAATCCTGTCATCTTTAACCGCAACAGCCCCTGCCCAAGGATTATCAGCTTCCAAAGTATAAACCTTACCATTACTAAATATGTGGTCTGCTATATCTTGCGCTTTTTGCTCTTCCACATTGCCACAGGCAGAAATACCAAGTGACAGCATTATAATTCCCAAATGCTTGAGATTAAACGTTGAAACCAATTTGATGTTTTTTACAATCATTTTATTTTCCCTATCTTTTTATTCTATTAGTTCTAAATCAGTTTGACGTTTGCTCAACAAAATCCAACCAATTATTAATCTCTTGCAACCGACAGCACGGGTCCAACACATCCGCGCCCATATTGTGTTTGCATTTAATTTCTTCATGATTATCGTCATTTCGCACTATACGGAAATCGGATGAAAGTTGATCTACAGCGGCTTCATCCGGACAAATTC
Source organism: Emcibacteraceae bacterium (assembly GCA_016763335.1). Lineage (GTDB taxonomy): Bacteria > Pseudomonadota > Alphaproteobacteria > Sphingomonadales > Emcibacteraceae > Pseudemcibacter. The sequence goes on from JAESUD010000370.1 coordinate 5,781, forward strand.
CTTCATCCACTATCATTCCTTTATATTTCTGAATCAATGAAGCAATATATGTTAAATCAAATTCGGGGTGATACTGAACGCCCCAAAACACGGATGGTCCGCGTTTAAGTTCAATCGCCTGCACCGACGACATTTCATTTCCTGATAAAATTATTGCCCCTTCCGGTAGGCGCTTCACATGATCCAAATGAATGGCAACAGCATCAAATGGGCTCAGTTTACCATTATATAACGGGTGGCATCGACCAATTTCCGTAGTCTGAATATTTCGTGCGATACCGATCTCTCGACCCTTGGTATTTTTTTCCACTTCCCCCCCTGCAGCTACTACGGCTACTTGCAATCCCCAACAACTACCAAATATTTTAATTTTGCCTTCAAAACATCTCTTCATAAATTCTACCTGACGGCTTATCGCCAGATCATTTTCATAAATATTTAGTGAAGACCCCGTCCAAATAATTCCATCATATTCTTCCAATGCCTCAACGGAAGGCAAATCCGCATCTTCATCAGCTGGATTAACAATATTACAATGGGCATCTGGTCTTAAAAAAAGAACAGCCTTTTTATATAAGGCACTTTGAACAATTTGCCCCGAAGCCACTGTTTTTTCACGCACCTCCCTGACATTACCCTCAATAATAAGTAAATTCAGCATATTATTTAACCCAACAACATTCTAATTTTTATCTGTGATCACAAATAATGCCATTATTAAAAAATATTTCAAGAAAATTTAAATTTATTTTTGACACCCTTCTACAACCCTCTGTTTTATAGGATTTAATCCCTTATTAATTACTTGCTAAATTAGATAACGGGAAAAATTTATCATTATATTTTAACAAAATTGAATTTATTACTCCTAAGATTTATCGTTAATTTGATCTTAAATATCCTTATAAAATCTACAAAACTCTTGACAAAATCACAAAATATAGGCCATTCATTACTTCATACTCATACCAATTACATAAATTAATAATAACGAGAAATTTATTGGCACAAATGAACGTTAACGACAAAAAAACGTCTGTTGATAGGGTAATCACGCATGAAACAGTATACGAAAGTTTGTATGAATCAATAATATCGGGTCACTTCGAACCAGGTAAGACGCTTACAATCCGTGGATTAGCTGAACAATTAGATGTAAGCCCTATGCCCATTCGAGAAGCTATCAGGCGCCTCGTTGCACTAGGCGCACTCGAAATGCAATCCACACGAAGAGTTGCCGTGGCCCAGATGACAGATGACCGTTACCGCGAAATTATTGCTGCACGGACATTATTAGAACCTGAAATATCTGCCCGTGCTTTGCCCAACCTCAATAAACAATTGATCTTAAAATTAGAAAAAATTGACGACGAAATTGAGGATGCTATCAACAAGGGCGAGCCAATTCTTTATAGTCAAAAAAATAGAGAATTCCACTTCACAATTTATAAAGCGGCAAACTGCCCTATAATGCTCAGACTAATAGAAAGCATATGGCTGCAATTTGGCCCCTTCATGCGCATTGTTGTTGGGCGCCTCGGCACTTCATATATAGTCGATCAACATATAAATGCGATCACAGCCATAAAAAATAAGGATGAACGAGCCTTAAGAGAAGCTATAAAAAAGGACATATATGACGGTATGGATCGTATTGCTAAAGAGCTTCTTGGCTACACTACCTGAAATAAATACTTCCACTCGTTAAGAAATATATGGATATTATAACCAGCCTTAACCTATACAATCGATTACAATATTCAATATGAAAAATACTTAATCATCAAATCAATATAGTAACGTTATCTCAAATCTTAAAATGGTGGTGTACATGCACTAACCAGTTCGCACTTCTCTGTTCCAACATTGCGAAAACTATGCGGTGTCATACTGTCAAAATAATATCCATCACCTGCACTTAAAATACGCCTTTGATCACCCACCGTGACCTCAAGTTGCCCGGTAAGGATGATCCCGGCTTCCTCACCCTCGTGAACCAAAGATTTGTGACCGGTTGAAGCACCCCCTGCGTAAACCTCCTTAAGAAATTGAATTTGACGCCCGCGCGTTGAAGCGCCCATTTGAAGAAACTGGACATTGGCGGTTCCTACATCGACAAACTCGTCTTTAACAAAAAATATTTTCCCGCGAGGTTGAAGTCTTTCTTCAAAAAAATCAGCTATCGAAAGCCCGAGCCCCTCAAGTATTTGTTTTAGTAAACCAACTGAAGGATCACTTTTCCCTTTCTCGATTTGTGAAATAGTACCATTACTAACACCTACATTACGCGCTAATTCCCGTTGAGAAATTCCCGCCGTTTCTCGCATCAATCTTAACTGATTCGCAACATTCACCATAAAACACCTGTTTATCCGTTCATTATACTAAACATTATATGGTTTTGATTGATGTTTATCAACAACTTATAAATCATCACAAAACACTTGAAAACAAGGCATTTTTCCAACTATATCTCAATAAACATAAAATCTAATAATATGAGTTTTGTTCTATGAAGCACACATCAAGCAAAAACGACACATTATCCGCATATTGGATGCCCTTTACGCCAAACAAGGCGTTCAAAGAAGAACCTCGCCTTTATTCCAGTGCCCGCGGCCTCTATTACACCACCACAGAAGGGCGTAAAATTTTGGATGCCTTTTCAGGATTATGGTGCTCAAACCTAGGACATTGCCATCCTAAAATAAGTGAAGCCATTCAAAATCAAGCAAGCAAACTGGATTATTCAACGGCCTTTAACTTCGGCCATGAAGGGGCTTTTGAATTGGCTAATGTCATCGCCGATCAATTTCCCGGCGACCTTAACCATGTGTTTTTTACTAATTCCGGCTCAGAAGCTGTTGATACAGCGTTAAAAATGGCCCTCGCCTACCACCGCATTAACGGTGAAGGAACCCGCACACGCTTAATCGGCAGGGTCAATGGCTATCATGGCGTGGGATTTGGCGGTATTTCCGTTGGCGGGATGGTCAATAATCGTAAATTTTTCGGCAGCCTACTCTCTGGTGTTGATCATTTACCATTTCCATATAACTCTGAGAAAACCGCTTTTACCCGCGGCGAACCTGATACTGACCCAATGGAATACCTGACTGAACTTGAAAATATTATTGCGTTACATGATGCATCAACAATCGCCGCCGTTATAGTTGAGCCCGTCATTGGTTCAGCCGGCATGTTTTTGCCGCCCAAAGGTTATCTTAAAAAGCTGCGTGAAATTACAAAAAAGCACGGCATACTTCTAATTTTTGATGAAGTCATAACGGCTTTTGGTCGCTTAGGTGCCGCAAATGCAGCCAGCTATTTTGGTGTCACGCCAGATATTTGCACACTGGCAAAAGGCATCAACAATGCTGCTGTCCCTATGGGCGCCGTTATCGCTGACGAGAAGATTTACGACACTTTTCTAGATGGCACCAAGGCAGGAGTGGAATTCTTTCATGGATATACCTATTCTGCGCACCCCTTGGCGGTCGCCGCAGGATTAGCGGCACAAAAAGCTTATCAGGAAGAAGCTATCTATGACCATGTCAAAGCTAACGCAAAATATTTTGAAGATGGCCTTCATAGTTTAAAAGGAAGCCCACATATAACCGATATTCGTAATATTGGTTTTGCTGGTGGCTTAACCATTGCGCAACGCGACGGCATAGCTGGCGCACGAGCATATGACCTATTTTTAAAAGCTTATGAATTAGGAATAGCTGTACGTTCTAATGGCGATACTATCGCTATAGCCCCGATACTGACAAGCCAGCCAAAAGACCTGGACCCGATCATTTCGGCACTATCCAAAGCCGTAAATGAAATTAATTAAAGAAAATCAGAATAAAGAGAAAAATTATGTATAAAGTTGACCATTATATCGGCGGAAAATTAATTGCTGCGACCGGCGATAAAACTGCACCCATTTATAATCCTGCAACCGGTAACCAACAAGGGGTTGTTGGAATGGCCAGTCAAGCAGATGTCGACATGGCCGTTGCCTGTGCTAATGAAGCATTCGCCGGGTGGTCAGATACCAGCATCATGAAACGCGTGAACATCTTATTTAAATTTCGTGAATTGCTCGAAGCCAACCGCGACGAATTATGCGAAGCTCTGGTTAAAGAACACGGTAAAGTCTGGGATGACGCAATGGGAGAGTTAACCCGAGGATTCGAGATTGTCGAAAATGCCTGCGGCATCCCTGAAATGTTGAAAGGCGATTTTTCTGAACAGGTGGGAACGGGTGTTGACTGTTATAACACTCGTCAAGCACTAGGCGTCGTCTGTGCCATAACACCTTTTAATTTTCCCGCAATGGTACCGCTTTGGACTATTCCGCTAGCATTAGCATGTGGCAACACTTTCATTCTCAAACCATCCGAACGTGACCCATCATGTGCAAATATTCTAGCGCGATTATTTTCAGAAGCAGGTCTTCCTGATGGCGTTTTCAACGTCGTTCACGGCGATAAAGTGGCCGTTGACCGCCTATTGGAACATAATGATATTGAAGCAATCAGTTTCGTAGGATCAACGCCCGTGGCGGAATATATATATCATACGGGAACATCACATAACAAACGGGTTCAGGCTCTTGGCGGCGCTAAAAATCACGCAATCATTATGCCTGACGCAGACCTTGATCAGGCGGTTGATGCCATGATTGGTGCTGCCTATGGCTCAGCCGGTGAACGCTGTATGGCGCTTTCTGTTGCTGTGGCGGTCGGCGACGAGGTCGGCGACGCCCTCGTGAGCGCCATTGCTGAACGTGCCAAACAAATCAAAGTGGGTGACGGAATGGACAAAGAAAACGAAATGGGCCCGCTGATAACAGAACAACATAACGCAAAAGTAAAAGGATTAATCACTGAGGGCGAAAAAAAGGTGCCAAAGTCGTTGTTGATGGTCGTAACATTCAAGTTGCGGAAGGGTTAGAGGGCGGGTATTTCTGTGGCCCTACTCTGCTTGATCATGTGACCAAAGACATGATCGTTTATAAAGAAGAAATTTTTGGCCCAGTCCTTGTTGTTGTGCGCGTTAATAACTACGACGATGCCGTAAAATTAATACAAGACCATGAATATGGTAATGGCACCTGTATATTTACCCGTGACGGTGATACTGCCCGCAATTTTGCCCGAAAAATAAAAGTTGGAATGGTCGGCATAAATGTGCCTCTCCCTGTACCGCTGGCCTTCCACAGTTTTGGTGGATGGAAACGTTCAATATTTGGTGATCATCACTCATACGGCCCCGAGGGCGTAAGGTTTTGGACCAAAATAAAAACAGTAACAACGAGATGGCCAACTAGCATCCGCGCCGGTGCTGAATTAAACTTTCCTACGAGCAATTAAAGAATTAACCAATAAATATATCTATTGACACATGCCAATAAAGGATGACAAATAGCTTGATGAAGAAAATGAACTTTGATAGCGTGTTTATACTCAATGAAATTAGAGACAACAAATAAACTTTATAGGAAAATTATGAATAAAAACGAATTTATTACCAGCGTGGCAGACACTTCTGGATTATCAAAATCAAATGCTTCCGTTGCCGTAGACAGTGTATTGGACGCCATTACAACTACTTTAGCAGCAGGTGGAGAAGTTCGCCTGATTGGTTTTGGTACTTTCAGTGTAGCAAATAGAGCGGCCTCTGTAGGACGCAATCCACGCACCGGCGAAAAAATCCAAATAAACGCGTCAAAAAGACCAAAATTTAAGGCAGGCAAAGCATTGAAAGATGCTGTGAATAAATAATACTCCCTTTATTATGAGGCGGTAAAAACGTTATTGTTACTTACTACCGCCTCTAAAAAACTTTTCTTTTCATATCCCATTTATCGCCCTAAGTTCATTAATATGATATTTTCTGGATTTTTAAATATTTCATTCCAAAGCACTTTTCTATATCAAATATAGGCTTCATCTTTTTAGACAAGATGAACCATGAATCATATCGTTGGTTGCAGGAGTAGGTTTACGGTCCTCGCTTCGCTGTGGCGTTGCCTACGAACTATGCCCTTTGATCGATCATTCAAAAAAAGTTTGACCATTTTCAGTTTCATTTAAGCTCCATCTGATATCAGAACCATAATTAAATTATGGAGTTATGAAAATGTTCCTTAGAGTGCTTTTACCAACACTGTTTTTGTGGACATTTATGACAACGTATCAACGGTATGTAATTAAACATTATATTGGAATTAACACATGAGTATCCGTGAAATAATATATTGGCCTCATCTTATTTGCGGCATAATTGCAGGTGTTATTATTTTAACTTTATCTGCTTCTGGCGTTGTGCTTACCTATGAACGACAAATTATTTCATGGGCAGAAAATGAATATATTATAAGCGTACCTGACGGTGCAGCGTCATTAACTATCGATACCATCGCTGAGATCGTAAAACAAGCAAGTGGCAACAACGAGTTGAGGTCGATTAAAATAGAAAATAATCCACAAGCCCCTGTGGTTGTTAGAGCGGATCACTATTATTATGTAAATCGTTATGATGGTGAAATATTAGGTTATGGACCAGTAGATCTAAGAAGTTTTTTCTCAGATGTAACATCTTTTCATAGATGGTTCTTGATGAAAGGCGATAACCGTGATGTTTCAAGGGCGATCATAGGAACCTCTAACCTTATTTTTCTTTTCATTCTACTTTCAGGAATATATCTGTGGCTGCCGAAAGTTTTAAAGTGGGCCAATATAAGGAAGAAAGTATTTTTTCATAAAACCAGAAATGCTCATGCAAGGGATTTTAATTGGCATCATGTATTTGGCATATGGTCCGTCATACCTCTTGTCGTAATTGCTGCGACGGGCACTGTTTTTTACTATTCTTGGGCTGACAGCATAGTTGAATATGTAGTAAGTGAAGAAGATAACCTAGCTTCAATTAATAATTCGACCACCGAACCATCTTCACCTCTTATTACCGAAGATAACGTCCGGTCTAGCACCGATCAATTATTTGCAATTGCGAAAACACAGCAAGATGAATGGCAATCTATCACTATGTATGTGCCCGACGAAAATGAAGCAACAACACTTTTTGACATCGATAAAAGCCCAGGTGGCCAACCTTTTAAAATTGCGGAATTGACGCTGAATACTACAACAGGACAGGTGTTAAATTGGAAGCCATTTTCTGCTTATTCACCGTATAGAAAGGCGCGGGCCGTCATAAGGTTCCTCCATACGGGTGAAACGCTCGGAATATTAGGACAAACTGTAGCAGGACTTGCATCACTATTCGCGTGTATTATGGTTTGGACAGGATTTACCCTAGCGTACCGAAAATACATAACACCATTATTCAATAAACAGTAGAAGAACAAATCTAATGACTAGTAAATTTGAAATTGATGCCAATATAAGGAATAGAACTCTTAACCTCTATTTACGATAGAAATGTCTTAATTGTCCTGTTCAACTTACAATTGTGAATATCATCTTTTAGCCATTTTCAGTTTCGTTTAAGCTCCATCTGATATCAGAGCCGTAATTAAAATACGGAGTGATGAAAATGTTTCTTAGAGTGCTTTTATCGATGCTACTTTTATGGCCCTTTGCTGCCGCTAGCCAAGATGGCGGAACGCTTGAATTTAAAATTGGCCTCAGTGATAACCTTACATTACAGGATGTGGTTAAGGCGACACTTTTAAGATCACCAAATAATGTTGTGGCCCGGGCAAAAGAAAATAAAGCCGATGCGCTTTCTGGGCGAGCTTCAAGTCTTTTTTCAGATACACCAGAAATTTCATTCAACCATCAAAATGATAGTATTATGTCTAATCAAGGTTTGCGTGAATGGGAAAGCTCTCTAGATATGCCACTTTGGATGCCTGGCCAAAAAGCCGCGAGCCGTCAAAAGGCAAGAATGTATACTCTTGAAGCTGACGCCTATCAAAAATTAGTAATTTTAGAGGCTACCGGACAAGTGAGGGAAATGTTTTGGGAAATCAAATTAGCAGACGCTGGTCTACAACAAAGTCGAAATAATCTGAAAATGGCTCTTGCGCTTGACCGTGATATTACCGACAAAATAGCGGCAGGAAATCTTCCTAAACGTGATGCACTTCTAAGTCAGAAAGAAATTATGACCAGAAGAATGGAACTTATTACTGCAGAAGCAGACTATATCCATCCTGCACGAGAATATGAAGCAGTGACGGGACTTACGGTAATGCCTGCACATATTGATGAAGTTGTTAATCTTGAGGTGGACGGAGAAAATGCCCCTGAAATCGAACTGGCGCAGGCAAAAGTTGCCTTCATGGAAGCCGAATATAAAGAGAGCAAAAGTAGCTGGAGTAATCCCCCCAAATTATCCGTGGGTTTTAAACGTGAAACAGGATCATTCTTAGGCCGTAATATAAATTCTTTGGGCGTTGGTCTTTCCATACCACTTGGCGCGGGCGTACATATGACATCAAAAAGAACCGCGGCCGCCCTCGAACTTGCCGAGGCCGATAGAGCAAACCAAATTTTAAAAAGGGAACATCGCCTACATTTACACGAGGCCGAACATGAACTTGAGGTTTGTGCTATTCAATTGCCATTTTCCAAGGCGCATTTTGATATGGCCACCGAAAATTTACGTCTCAGCCAAAGGGCTTTTGATTTGGGGGAAAGTGATTTACTAGACCTTTTAAAAATCCAAGAACAATATTTCTTATCGGCGGGCGATAACATTACAAAAATCATTGAATGTAAAAGGGCGATTGCCCGACATAATCAAATCAAGGGAGTTCTTTTACCGTGAAAAAAACAATAATATGGATTGGTTTATTTATATTTTCGACCTCATTGGGTCTGACGGATGAACAGCTGAACCTTGACCAATCACAAATAATTAATTTGAAAATTGAAACACAAAACCCTGTAAAAGTAGTTTCTGTACACAGCCGTAATTTTCCTGGAAAAATAGTCATTCCTAATGCACAAATAAGAGTTCTGAACCCTATGCTTCCGGGACTGGTCAATATTCTTTATGTGGCTGAAGGTGATCAAATTAACAAAGGTCAAAAGCTGGCTGAAATATCTAGTCCTGATTTTTTAGA
>JAESUD010000371.1 GCA_016763335.1 Emcibacteraceae bacterium
GTGGCCCTAATTACCAGCGATTGGAATTTATCGGTGACCGCGTGTTAGGCCTTACAATTGCCGCATGGATGTATGAATTATATCCATTGGTAGGTGAGGGTGGTTTGGCCAGCAGGCACACGAACCTTGTGCGCCGCGAAGCGTGTGTAAGTGTTGGAACGCAGCTTGAACTCGGCCGTTTTTTACATATGGCAAAAAGCAGCGAAGATACAGGCGGGCGAGAACGCGAAACAATTATAGCTGACGCTTGTGAAGCCGTGATTGGGGCAATGTATTTGGACGCGGGTTATGCAGTGGCCGAAAAATTTATTCGCACCAATTGGAAAGATTTGGCAAACCATGTTAAGGTAGCTGAACGAGATGCCAAGACTAAATTGCAGGAATTGGTGCAAGCAACAGGCAAACCCACTCCTGTATATACAACTATAGACAAGGTGGGGCCGGACCATGAACCAACCTTTACAATTGCTGTAAAAGTAAAAGGTGAAGGTGAAGAAAACGCCAAAGGTCAATCAAAAAGAGAAGCGGAACAACAAGCCGCGACACTTATGTTAAAACGGCTTGAAAAAAGCTGGAAGAAATGACCAGATTATAATAAATAATTTAAGTATGCTGAAAGAAATTAAATGACTGAGACTATGTCAAACAAAGATAGGCGTTGCGGATTTGTGGCCCTTATCGGTGCACCAAATGCCGGAAAATCAACACTTCTCAATGCCTTGGTAGGCAGTAAAATAGCCATCGTTACTCACAAAGTGCAAACCACCAGATCACGTCTGGTTGGCGTGGCTATTCATGAAGAAACTCAAATGATATTTGTGGATACGCCGGGTATTTTTTCCCCTAAAAAACGCCTTGAACGGGCGATGGTTGCGGCGGCATGGGAAGGGGCCAATGACGCAGATGTCGTTGTGCTTCTTGTTGATGCCACTCATAAAATTACCGATAGCACCCGGATCATAGCAGAAGGATTAAAGGGGAGCTCCAAGAGAAAAATACTTGCGCTTAACAAAATCGATATTGTTAAACGGGAACGGTTACTCGCAATGTCTCAGGAACTTAATGATTTAGGTGATTTTGAAGAAACATTGATGATTTCCGCTAAAACCGAAAATGGACTGGATACTTTGAAGGATAAATTATCTGCTTGTTTGCCTGATGGCCCGTGGCTATATCCTGAAGATCATCTTACGGATATTACGGAACGGATGCTCGCTTCTGAAATTACCCGCGAGAAATTTTTCCTACGCTTTCATGAAGAACTTCCCTACGCCACAACCATTGAAACGGAAAGATGGAAAGAGCTAAAGGATGGCAGTGTCCGCATTGAACAAATTATATATGTTGAACGTGACACTCAGAAAATGATTGTTATCGGTAAAGGCGGACAAGGTTTGAAGTCCATCGGTAAAGCTGCTCGCGAGGAGCTGCAAGAATTACTTGGGCGTGAAGTCCATTTGTTTATTTTTGTAAAAGTCCGTAAGGGCTGGAGCGATGATAAGGAACGCTACCGCAATATGGGACTTGATTGGGTTCAATAAAACCTAATCACTTAAAACATCAATATATTGATCAATTATTCACCTTGATATAAAGAATGGGTCGGGAATATTTGCCTGCCAAATAAACTGGCAGTTAAATCAACGGCGATTTTGGCCGTGCCGTTTTTAGTATCAAGTGCCGGATTAATTTCTGCAATATCCATTGATCCCATCAAACCGGAATCATGTATCATTTCCATGCATAGCTGTGCCTCGCGGTATGTCAGGCCGCCGGGAATTGTCGTTGCAACGCCGGGGGCAATAGGGGGGTCAAGGCTATCCACATCAAAACTTACATGCAGATGGGCGCCTTTCTCGGCGACATCATGTAATATTTCCTGCATGGTTTGACGAATGCCAATTTCATCAATGCGCCGCATATCATATACGATGATGCCACTTTTAATGACCAACTTTTTTTCGTTTTTATCAACGGAACGAATGGCAATTTGATAAACATTTTCAGGGGCAATCATGGGAATGGCATGACCAACGGCCAGAAGATCAGGATGACCATTGCCCGTGGCAACAGCAACCGGCATACCGTGGATATTACCCGACGGCGATGTTTCGTTTGTATTATAATCGGCATGGGCATCGATCCATAACATACAAATCGGACGGTCATTTTCGGCACAATACCTTGCCACCGCGGCAATAGAGCCGATGGACATAGCATGATCACCACCCATCATTATCGGGAAATTTCCGGCATTCAGTTCCCGGTAAATGGCTTCCTGAATATTATTGGCCCAAATTGTATTTTCTTCGAGATGGCGGTAACCGTTGACGGGTGGTAGTTCAGGATTAGGGGGGCCCGTTACGTTACCAGTATCAGTAACTTCCATGCCTTGTTTTTTAAGGGTTTCAACAATTCCGGCAACTCTAAGCGCTTCGGGTCCCATTGAAGCACCCCGGTCACTAGCACCAATATCACTTGGTACGCCAATAAGAGAAATACGATTATTCATAAGTTTAGCCTTATCATTTATTATACCCCGTTAAGAAATCCACTCTTTTTCTTAGTTGCTTAATTTTGGCATAAATACCCGAAAATGAAATTTTTTCTTTTGTGTATATTACCAAATTATATTCGGTCTTGTTGTATTAAACTGAATTTTGTTTTATTATGACGTCATTCTAATATGTTAGATAATATGTATAGACATAATCCGGAGCTGATAATATGAAGAAAAAGGCAATTGATCAAATTGATCTGAAGATTCTTTCAATTCTTCAAAGAGATGCAAAAATAACAAACCATGAGCTGTCCAGTAGAGTTCACCTTTCACCAAGCAGTTGTTTGCAAAGGGTCCGCCGTCTTGAAGATGAAAAATACATTGAACGCTATATGGCTCATATCGATCTTGATAAAGTGTGCCGCACGGTAACGGTCATATTAACGGTTAGCTTGCATGATCATACAAACGAAAATTTTAATACTTTTAATGAGGCGGTAAAAGATTTTCCGGAAATCGCTGAATGTTATACGGTAAGCGGAAATTTTGATTATTTCCTCCGTGTTGTATGCCCGGATATGAAAAGTTACCTTACCTTAAATGATGAATTAATCAACCGCATGGAAGGTACGGCTAACATAAGCGGCCATGTGGTTCTCGAATATACAAAATCGTTCGAAGGTTATCCTATAGATCGGTTAGTAGAGTAGGAACGAGTTCAATATATCTTCCAAAAAAAAATAAACCATCGTCGTAACTAATAACGACGTATAAAATTTTCTGTATTCATTAAGGTAATATTCAGCTTTTTCTACAAAACTAGGGATTATGAATGTTGGCAATTAGCTGAGCTAAGAAATGAGTAGAATCTTACAGTTTAAAGGACGCAGACAATCCACCAGTTTTATGTCAATGTTATTGGTGGCAATAGTTATTGGTGCTGTTGTTGGTTTCTATATACCTGATCATATATATCAATTTAACAATAGTGAAGTTAAGGCGAGTTCCAAACTTATCAAAGGTGACATTAAAGGACATGCTGTCATAACGGATGGTGACACGATTAAGATTAA
>JAESUD010000037.1 GCA_016763335.1 Emcibacteraceae bacterium
AATCATTACTTTCAGGTTGTCGCCAAGACCAATGGATAGTGAAGCTGGCTCAGACCGTACGGAGCTGAAATGTGCGTCTTCAACGACACCAACAATGGTGCTGTCAATTCTATAACTCGTGCCACCAAATGAAAATGCGGCATAAACCTGCTCGCCGACAGCATCGGCGGAGCTCGCCCAGCCTGCTTGCTTTGCGGCCGTTTCATTGATAACCATTCCCCCTTTTACATGGGGATTTTCTGGTGAAAACTGTGGTGTTCTATCACCTGCAAAATCATCGCTAAGGGGTCGGCCAGCAACCATATTCATGCCCAGAACATCAAAATAACCGTCTGATGCGGTAATAAGTCTTGTTACAAGTTTGAAGTCTGGCCCTTCACCTTCTTTTGAAAATGCCGCACCATCTGATAAATCCCAGGTAGGGATGATTGATGCACCTGAAACATTTTCTATGTATGGGCTGTTTTTTAGCTGATCACGCATGGTATAAAATGCATCACGGGCTTGTTCGTTATTTAAACGAACCGTAACAACATTTTCCGGTTCATATCCGAGTGGTTTATTGAGTGCAAAGTCGATTTGGTCATTGACGATCCCCGTGGCAGATATAAGCCCGATGGCGATCGAAAACTGTAATATGACTAACCCTGTACGAAGTCTCGCTGAACCGATGCCTTCAAAAACTCTGCCGCGGATGGCTTTTGCTGGTAATACGCCCGACACAAATAATGCCGGATAAAGACCGGATAGAATACCGACTAATCCGGTTAACAGGATTAACCCAAATAGGAAATCAGTGCTGTAAACCAGATCAGCGGAAAGGGGGACGCCGAGCATGGAACCAAATAATGGTGCGAATAGCTCAACGATAACTAATGAACCGATCAGGGCAATAAGCGCCATGACGGTGGATTCAACAATGAACTGTGCGGCGACCTGCGCGCGGTTTGCGCCAAGAACTTTTCTGACGCCGACTTCTTTAATGCGGTTGCTCGATTGGGCAATTTGCATATTAATGAAATTAAACGTGGCAATGATCAGCGTCAAAATGGCAACAATGCCAAAAATAGTAACGTCTGAACGTTGACGGTGCGGCTTGGAAAGGCCAGTTATGGTGTCTCTGACACTCATTTCATTTTGTAATTCAGTATTGAAATGAATATCATCTAACGGCTGCATGTGAATTGAAACATTTTCACCATATTCTTTATCAATATTATTGATCAGATAATTATGTGCTTTCTCAGCAAAAGCGTCGCCGGTGACATTCGGGAACAGTTTTATATAATGATAAAGCTGATCAGAAAAATTACGCTCCCATATGTTTGGGTCGTTCCAGACGGTTGGTAACATTTCCATGTTAACAAAAATATTTGAAACCTGATGGCTGTTGCTTTCATTATTACTAACAATGGCAGTAACAATAAAATCATGCTGCCCGTCGAGGGTGAAACTTTTACCTATGGCACTTTGTTTAGGGAAAAGCGTATCTGCGGCGGCTCTTGTCAGGACGGCATCATTTAAATTAACGATGGCATTATTTATTGATCCTTCTTCAAATATACGCGGAAACATTTCAAAATAATTGGCGTCAATAAATCCAATGGATTGATATTGTTTGTTTTCACCAATATTAAGAAGCCTTTCCGTCAGTGTAATTCTTGTCACTGCTTCCACATCATCCGGATTTGCGTCGGCAATGATTGGCGACAAAGGATTAAAAAATGTTGCAAAACGCACACCCGATGAATTGCTTTCCCAATTAAGGCGGTAAACACGCTCGCTGTCCGGGACGGCGGCATCAAAATTTGTTTCATGATTTACAAACAAAATTATCAATATACAAACCGATAACCCAACGGCCAGACCAACAATATTAATCGCGCTATAAAGACGGTTTTTAATAATAGTCCTAAAGGACATATTTATATGGTTTAGTAGCATGATAATTTCCTATTCATATCTAAGGGCTTTAATGGGGTTAGTGCGGGCAACCGCATAAGAATTTCCGGCGACAGTGGCCCAAGCAATGAGCAGCGCGGCGAGGCCTGCGATCAGGCATAATGCAATGATCACCATGTCATCAATGCGGTAAACGAAGCTTTCAAGCCATCGAGACATCACATAAAATGAAAGTGGCCACGCGATAAGATTAGCAATGATAACGGGTTTTGTGAATTGCCAGACGAGGAGTTTGACGACTTGCCAGACTTCTGCACCAAATATTTTACGAATGCCTATTTCTTTAGTGCGGCGTTCCGCGGTAAAGCTCGCCAAGCCGAACAGCCCGAGGCAGGCGATAAAGATCGCGAGACCAGAGAAGGCTGTGATCATTGTCATTTGGCCGTGTTCTTCCCAATATTGTTCTTCGATTGCATCGCTGACAAAGTCATAACGAAAAGGAATGTTTGGAAATTGTTGTTGCCAAATATTGCGCGTATTCTCGATAATTTCTTGCGGATTTCCTACATATCTTAATGCAATTGTAGAGGTAAAATAGGGGTTTAAAACATACATTTCCGGTCGGACTGTATTTTTAAGACTTTCAAAATATATATTGGATGTGACGCCAATTATTTGATATTTTTTGGTTAGGTCACCGCCTAAATAATTCATCCCGCTGACTGATTTGCCAATTGCATCTTCGGCTGAATTAAAGCCTAGTTGGCGGACTGCCAGTTCATTGATAACCATAGAATTGACAGCTGCATTTCCTTGACGTACCAAAACATCGCTAGCTTCAAACTCATTTCGGCTTTCTTCAAATGCACGCCCATTTATTATTTCAATGCCAAAAGTCTTAAAAAAATCATATCCTACCTTGTGATCACCAATCAAAACTGTCTTACCTTCGGCCATACTTGGTGTACGCATATTTGAGGCGGTGACGCCATAGACGCCTGGTGTTATGGATGTACTTGTGACATTAATGGCGTCGGTCAATTTCTTTAATTCATCAATAAGTAATCCGGTTTTATCTCTTACTTCGTTGTCGCGTATTCCTTTGATTAAAAGTATGTTTTCTGCATTAAAACCAAGGTTAAAGTTTTTGGTATATTGGATCTGGCTATAAATGACGGCAGTAGAAATGAATAAGGCAATCGAAATGGTAAATTGCACTATAACAAGTGCCGTTCTAAAATTTATAGACGCTTTTGTTTCAGCGGATTTATTTGATTTCAAATTTTCTGACGGGCGATAGCCAGATAATATAAATGCAGGATAAATGCCCGCAAAGAACCCAACGAACAATGCCACAATTAAAATGTTACCAATATCAGAGGAACCATATTCGATTATTAATGTTTTTCCGATCAACTCATTATAGAAAGGCAAACTTATCTCAACGATGACCAACCCTAATAACAATGAAATTAATGTGAGTGCAATCGATTCACCGATAAACTGGATGATTAGGTTGGTTCGCGCTGCGCCCATCACTTTACGTATTGAAACTTCTTTAGCTCTTTGACTCGCCCGCGCCGTGCTTAAATTCATAAAATTAATACTGGCAATTATCAGGATAAGAATAGCAATTAAGGTAAAAGCAATAATAGTTCCGTAATCACCACTCGGCCTTTGCTGACCTAATCCAGCCGCTTTTAAATGTAAGTCTTTAATGTTTAGGGAAGATAAAGATACCTCGTCAGACGGTTTATTGTCAGGATCGCCAGATAAGTTGCTCGGATAATGTCTGTCGATAAAATCTTTCATTTTATTATTAATATTGGCAATATCCGTGCCCGGTTTGACGGTGTAATATGTGAATGAGTATGACCTAAACCAACTTTTGAACAGGGCTTCATCATCCGCCCAATCACTTTCAAAAAGACCGATCATGGCATTGATATTAACCTGACTATTGACTGGTATATCTTTAATGATTGCCGCTACTTTATATTCCCGCGTAAATACCCTCGTTTCGAGTGTGATACTTTTCCCCAGAGGGTTTTCATTACCAAAATATTTAGCAGCTAAAGTCTCGTTTAATATTAAGCTATAATTATCGCTAAGAGCCGTTTCGATATCGCCTGCAATAACCTCAAAATCAAAAATATTAAGTATATCTTGATCGGTTATTCGAATTTCTTCCTGAATTCTATTGTTGTCTTGAATAAAAATCGCATTTAAGGGAACCGCCCGTGCCACATGGGTTACTTCAGGGAAATCTTGTTTTAAAAAGGGTGCAATAAGGGTAGGGGCCGTTACCGCAGGGTTTGGCTCGCGTCCCGGTGCAGTAAAAGTTATCTGAAGGCGGTAAATATTATCAGCGTTTTTCCAAAAGCTGTCATAGCTGGTTTCGTAGCGGACAAAAAGCGCGATCAACATTACGGCGGCAAGTCCTATTGCGAGGCCAAGGACGTTAATGGCACTGAACAACTTGTGCCTTAAAATATTGCGCCATGCACTTAATATGTAATTTGTAAAAAGCATCATCTCATCCTGACTTGGGTCCCTACTCCCATCCCTTCAAAGCGGATTGATATTATGCTCGCATGCTTTCCGTGACCACATGACCGTCAAGAAGGTTGATGGTGCGGCGGGCATAATCAGCGTGAGAAGGGCTATGGGTCACCATGACGATTGTGGTGCCTTCTTCGTTTAGTCTTTGCAGCATTTCCATCACTTCTTGGCCGTGGGCGGTATCCAAGTTACCGGTCGGCTCATCGGCGAGGATCATACTTTGGTTGCCGACAACCGCACGGGCAACGGCTACACGTTGTTGCTGACCACCGGATAGCTGGCTTGGCATATGTTTGGCGCGGTGGGCGATGCCCACTTTATCCATGACCGCGGCCACGCGTTCTTTACGTTCGGCTGCCGGAATGTCATGATAAAGCAGTGCGAGCTCAATATTTTCAGCAACGGAAAGCTCATCTATCAGATTAAAGCTCTGGAAAATAAATCCGATATTATGTTTGCGAATGACGCCAAGTTGCGCTTCGGAATATCCGGCGACATCTTCATCTTTAAAGAAATAATGTCCACTTGTGGGGGTGTCGAGCATGCCGATAATATTAAGAAGCGTTGATTTTCCGCAACCTGATGGCCCCATAATGGCAACAAATTCACCCTGTTCAATGTCAATATTGACATTATTAAGCGCCACCGTTTCTACTTCATCCGTCCGGTATGTCTTTGTAAGGTCTTGCATTTTTAACATTTGATTGTCCTTTGGTTTTTAAATTTTATTATATTAATCTTTGGTAAGCTTTAAGCGGTCCATGTCCAAAAAGCTGGTATAAGGGGAAGTGATAACGCGCTCGCCAATAGAAAGGCCCTCAATAACTTCAATGTAATTGTTGTTTTTGCGGCCCAATCTAATGCTACGTTTTATGGCAAATGAGCCATCATCACTGACAACGAATATCCAATTACCACCGGTGTCTTGGTAAAAAGCACCATTAGGAATAAGCAGTGCCGATGCACTATCACCGAGGGTCAGCTTTGACTGTAATGTTTGACCGCGGCGAATATCTGGTGGTTGGTTTTCCGTGAAAGTCAGATCAATTTTAAATTGATTATTTTGCACGTCGGGATATATTTTTTTAATCCGCATCGGAAATTCGTTATTGTCACCCGTGCGTATATAGACAGCCGATTGACCAAGACCGACACGGTTAAGGTAAAATTCATCTATCTGCACTTCGAGTTTAAAATTATAAGGATCATCAATTTGGCCGATGGCCTGACCGCGCCCGACCGTCTGACCAAGTTCAAGATCAAAACCGGAAAGAAGTCCGTCAATCTGCGCTTTCATATTCAAATTATCAAGGCTGGTCCTTGCAATTCTCAGGTTACGTTCAAGATTTGTGCTATCAAGTTTTGAAAGCTTCAACTGTTGTTCTTGCATGCGCGCATCAGTTTCTTGCGATTGTTTGGTAACATCAAGCATTTTAACCTTGTAAGACAAATCCTCTTCAGCCTCATCAAGTCTAGCTTTGGTAAAATTTCCCCGTTCATAAAGTATTCTGTAACGGCCAACATTGCGGGTTAGTTTTTGTATCTCATATTCAAGTGTTGTAATAACTGTAATATGCCTTAAACGGTTTTGTTCTAATTGAAGCTCCAACGTTCTCATGGCATTGAGCTCCCCGGCGACACGGGCCTCATTTTGAAAAACTTCGAGCTGTAATGTAGAATTTGAGAGCTCGACAATTGGCTGTCCGAGTTTTAAAATTGTGCCGTCTTCTACCAATATTTTCTCAACTCGCCCCCCTTCGGTTGCCGATACAAACACGGTCGTCAGTGGCGTTACTTTACCACGGATCGGAATATAATCTTCGTATACACCACTACTTACGCTGGATACCACAAGTCGGCTTTCTTCAACACGGAAAGTCTGCCCGCCGCTTGCGCTATCGATAATAAGGTATAGCACTATGGCGATAACAATACCGCCACCCCCCCAAAGTGCCATTTTAAGTGGGCTTCTCTTTTTCTCTATTTTACGGTCCATACCAACGCCAGCATGGGCTCTTGCAGGTTTTTTAATGTTATTATCCATTTTAGTCATTTTATTCACAGTCAATTGTTTCTTTATTACGTTGCATCATAATATTGCAAAGAGCGTGCCAATAATTAAGTTGTTAATTATCAATGATTTAATGCTTTACTGTTCGTTTTCGAACAGTCTATACTGTTCATTATTGAACACATGTGTGCGAAATCGAACAATGACAAAACGGGGCATAAATGATGGAAAAACTTGGTTCCATATTAATTGTTGATGATGATGAAGATATTTTGGTCGCTGGAAAGCTGTTGCTCAAAAGACATTTTGCAAATGTCGTGACCATCAGCCAACCCAATCAGATTGCAGCTTCACTTAGGAAAAACAATATTGATGCTATCCTTCTGGATATGAATTTTGGCCCCGGTGAAAGTTCCGGCGATGAAGGTTTTTACTGGCTCTCTGAAATTCTTAAAATTGACCCGGAAGCCGTGGTCGTCATGATTACAGCACATGGCGGGGTTAATATTGCCGTTGAGGCCATGAAAATGGGTGCGACTGATTTCGTTTCAAAACCATGGCAGAATGAAAAAGTTGTGGCAACGTTATCGGCGGCGGTAAAATTACGGAATACACGCAGTAGGGCCGCAACATTAAAACAGGCAAACCGGACTTTGGTGGAAGACAGCGGCAATCAACAAATTATCGGAAAATCAGATGCGTTAAAAACTATCCAGTCAATGATCGAGCGGGCAGCACCAACCGATGCAAATGTATTGATCGTTGGTGAAAATGGCACCGGTAAGGAACTCGTCGCTCGGGAACTTCACAAGCTTTCGAATAGGTCGGATGAAATTTTTCTCAGTGTTGATATGGGGGCCATTAGTGAAAGTCTTTTTGATAGCGAGCTTTTCGGCCATAAAAAGGGATCATTCACTGATGCCAAAGATGATCGTGTCGGCCGCCTTCAAGCGGCATCGGGCGGGACATTGTTTTTGGATGAAATTGGCAACCTTCCGCTACACCTTCAGGCAAAATTACTGACAGTACTCGAGCAAAGAAAAGTAACGCCGGTGGGAGCGAACCAACCGGTTTCTATTGATATTCGTGTAATTGCCGCAACTAATCTTACCCCTAAGCAATTGAGCGATGAAAGCCGTTTTCGTCAGGATTTACTTTTTAGGTTGAATACTGTTGAGATTGAAGTACCTCCTCTTAGGGAACGGGCAGATGACATAGAGGAAATAGCCAATCATTATATTACGCTTTATTGTCGAAAATATGATAAACATATAAAGAAATTGTCGAGTGATGCCCTTACGGCGATTAAGGCATATAAATGGCCGGGAAATGTCAGAGCACTTAGGCATGCTATTGAGCGCGCGGTTATCCTTAGTCAGGGTTCGAATTTTATCGCTGCTGATTTTGCCCTTGAAAGCCATCCGGCAAATGCCGGTGAGATTGAAAATAAGCTAAGTATAAAAATTGGTGACGGTGAAGAAGAAATTACATTACCGGACGGAAATTTGAATTTAGAACGTATGGAATATGTTTTGATTGAACGCTCACTTAAAAAACACCGCTATAATATTTCCCATGCCGCGAAAGAGCTCGGCCTGACCAGAGCCGCGCTCTATAGAAGGATGGAGAAACATGGGTTTTAAGCAATTCAGTCTTCTGCTAACCGTTCGGTTAGTATTATTGTTTATGACAGTATTAAGTCTTGCCATATTGGTAATAAGTCCAGGCTTTCATGCGGCGAGCCTCTTGATTGCACTGGTATCGCTTTTTCAGGTTTTTGAAATTGTACGTTTTGTAAAACTTACCAATGATGATCTGACCCGTTTTCTTGACGCTATGCGCTATGGTGATTTTGGTCAAAAGTTTGATCATGCTGGCATGGGGGCTGGTTTTCTTGAGCTAGGGGAGGCGATCACTGATATTTTAGAGCGCTTCCGGCAATTTCGTGGGCAACAAGAAATAGAACTCAAACATTTAAAGGCCTTGATTGAACATGTACCCGTGCCATTAATGTCATTAAATGGTGATGGTACTATTCTTATTCATAATAATGCGGCGCGTCGACTTTTCGGCTCCACTCATGTGACTAGAATAGCAGATTTGAGCCAATTTGGCGATGACTTCAGGAAAAGGCTAGTAACATTAAAACCCGGTGAACGGCACCTTGTTACCTTTAAAATTGATAATTTGGAACAGACATTAACTGTGGCAGCCACTCAAATTATCAGAACAGGGAATGTTGAAAAAATTATTTCACTTCAAGACATTCAAAGCGAACTTGATGTCGCACAATTAAAAGCTTGGCAGGACCTTGTCCGTGTTCTTACCCATGAAATAACGAATAGCATTACTCCGGTTTCATCCTTGGCAAAAACATCAACTTTTCTGGTTGATGATGCCATTAAAAAGGCGGAAGGACAAAAAGAACTGCTCGAAGATCTCATTGATGTGCGTGATGCCGTAGACACAGTAGCGCGCCGATCTGATAGCTTAATGCATTTTGTTCAAAGCTATAGACGGCTTACGAGGCTTCCACCGCCTGAAAAAGAGCAGCTTAATATTAAGAAAACCTTTGCAGATGTGGTGAAAATTGCCTCGGCTGATTGGAAAGACAAAGGCATTACAATTGAACATGATGTTTCAACGGATGGTCTGGAAGTTTTCGCAGACCAGGATATGCTTGAACAAATGCTGATTAATCTAATGAAAAACGCAGAGCAGGCACTAGAGGGCAAAGGGGATGCTAAAGTGGTTTTGTCGGCGAAACTTAACAAAAGAGGACGAATAGTTTTTGAAGTTTCTGATAACGGTCCTGGTATCTCTGATGAGCTTGCTACTAAAATTTTTGTGCCTTTCTTTACCACAAAACGTGATGGTTCCGGTGTTGGGCTTGCGCTTACGAGGCAGGTGATGATCGCCCACGGCGGCTCAATCAGTCTTGCATCAACAAAAGGTGGCGGTGCTACTTTTATTTTAACATTTTAAGGAAGGTTTATGATGGCATCATCATTTGCAGTCAGTTTTAAAAATATTTCAAAAAAATATGGTGAAT
This sequence comes from Emcibacteraceae bacterium, assembly GCA_016763335.1. GTDB lineage: Bacteria > Pseudomonadota > Alphaproteobacteria > Sphingomonadales > Emcibacteraceae > Pseudemcibacter. Next base: position 9,528 of record JAESUD010000037.1, read on the forward strand.
TAGACGTTCTTAAAAATATTAACTTAAATATTTTGGATAAGGAAACAACAGCACTCGTAGGGGAAAGCGGTAGCGGCAAAACGACTTTATTGCAAATTGTTAATGGGTTGACGAGCCCATCGACAGGACAGATTGACATATTTGGTGAAGCAATTGATTATAATAATTTGCCACACTTAAGAAAAAAAATGGGCTACGCCGTGCAGGGGGCAGGGCTTTTTCCGCATATGACGGTTTTTGAGAATATTACCATAATGGCAAAACTTGATGGCTGGAGCGAGCAGAAAATAAACGAACGTGCTAATTTCGTTATTGAACTTGTTGATCTTCATAAAAACTTAGTGGACAGATTTCCTCATAAATTATCAGGAGGACAGCAACAACGAGTTAGCCTGTGCCGCGCAATGATGCTAAATCCGCCCTTATTGTTACTTGATGAGCCGTTTTCTGCGCTTGACCCCATTACTAAAGGATATATTCATTCAGAATTTATCAAGCTTCAAAAAGCCGAAAGCAGAGCTATTCTCTTTGTTACCCATGATATGGAAGAAGCCGTGAAACTGGCCGACAATATTGTTATTATTAAAGAAGGCGAACTGGTTCAATACGGTAAAACAGATGAAATAACCCGTGCGCCCAAGAATGATTATGTTAGAGGCCTACTGCAAAGCCTGCTGCGTTAAACCGAGCTTAGAAGAATACTGGTTTCACTGTTTAAGACACCGTCAATCATGCGAACTTCACGTAACACACGATCAAAATCACTTAGGTTTGTTGTTTGAATTTCTGCGACAAGGTCCCAAGAACCATTTGTTGTATGTAATGTTTGTAATTCGGGAATACCACGAAGCTTTCTAATCACCTGCGATGTTGATTTTCCCACCACCTCAATCATCATTAATGAACGAATAGCATCATGTTCATAATCTTCGCGTACGCGAACCGTAAAACCATGTAGCGTTCCAGATGACAATAGTCGGTCAAGTCGGTTTTGCACGGTCCCGCGCGAAACATGTAAAATATCAGCAAGCTTGGAAAGCGGCGCACGACCATCGGTTCTAAGCAGGGATATAAGCTCACGGTCTAGCTGATCATAGATATATTTTGCATTAATGTTATTTTTTTGTTTCATTGAAAATTTGATCTTTTATTGACGATATGTATAATTTATACTGACATAATGACAAAAATACTACAAATTTTTATAAAATATAGACATTGTTTATAAAATTTTGAAGCGTTATTTTAGAGTATTAATTAATCATGAGTGAATTTAGTGGAGCTTATCATGAATAAAAACACATCAACTGATTTAAACCTCGTACCATTTGTCAGCGTCGATAACATGATGAAAATCATTCTCAGCGTCGGTGTTGAAAATATGTTGGTCGGTATTGCAGAATATCTGGAAGATGATTTTAAACGTTGGGAACTTTTTGATAAAACGCCGCGCGTCGCCTCGCATTCCAACGAAGGTGTGATTGAGCTAATGCCGACCAGTGATGGTCAGGTTTATGGCTTTAAATATGTAAATGGTCATCCGATGAATACCAAGAGCGGCTTGCAAACCGTAACAGCGTTTGGCGTGTTATCCGATGTTAATACCGGTTACCCGATCCTGCTTTCCGAAATGACAATTTTAACCGCCCTTCGCACTGCGGCGACCTCGGCGATGGCAGCAAAATATTTAATGCCAAAAGGTTCAAAATGCATGGCAATGATCGGTAATGGTGCCCAGTCTGAATTTCAGGCATTGGCTTTCAAGGCTATTTGCGGGATTACTGAATTACGGCTCTATGATATTGACGCACAAGCAACAGAAAAATGCATGAAAAATCTTCAGGGTCTCGGCATTAATATCGTAAAATGCGATAGCGAGCAAACAGCCGTTGAAGGCGCTGATATTATCACCACGGTAACTGCTGATAAACAGTGTGCGACAATTTTGACCGATAATATGGTTGGTTCGGGGGTTCATATTAATGCAATCGGTGGCGATTGCCCTGGCAAAACCGAACTCCATAAAGATATTTTACTTAGATCAAAAATATTTGTCGAATATCCGCCGCAAACCCGTATTGAAGGGGAAATTCAACAGCTCGATGATGATCATCCGGTAACTGAGTTATGGCAAGTGATGACGGGTGCTGCCGAGGGGCGCACTGACGAAAAACAAATCACATTATTTGATAGTGTTGGTTTTGCGATCGAGGATTTCTCGGCCTTACGTTATATCCGCGACCAATTGGAAACAACCGGGCAATTTCAAAATCTTGATATGCTTGCGGACCCTGATGATCCCCGTGATTTGTTTGGTATGGTTTTACGTGCCAAGGGGGCGACTTCAGATAAAGGAGAGTAAAGTGGACAGACGAAGCGCTCAGGCCCCCGTAGCAGTTATTATGATACGTCCGCATCATTTTTCACCAAATGAGGAGACCGCTGAAGATAATGCATTTCAACAATCTGCAAATGGATTAAATCAGTTTGAAATGGCCAAAGCGGCCTATTCTGAGGCAACGTTGGCGGCAGAAACTCTCGAAAGACATGGCATAAAAGTTCATATTTTTGAAGATAAAGGCGTCGAGACACCGGATTCTGTTTTTCCTAATAATTGGTTTTCCACGCATGCAGGCGGACATATTGCTATTTACCCGATGTTTCCTGAAAATCGTCGTTTAGAGCGGCGTCATGACGTCATCGAAATGCTCAAAAAAGAATACCGTGTTCAAGATATTATTGATTATTCAGGGCTTGAGCCAGACGGACTTTTCCTTGAGGGAACCGGTGCAATGGTGCTTGATCATATTGACCGTATTGCTTATGCCGCGCGTTCAAACCGTACCGATCCTGTGGCACTTGAACGGTTTTGTACTCATTTTAATTATGAACCTATGGTGTTTGATGCGCTTGATGAAAGTGGCACGCCGATTTATCATACTAATGTAATGATGTGTATCGCTACTGACTTTGTTATGATTTGCCTTGATATGATGACCGATAAAGACACGTGTGCTGAAATTGTGGAACGTTTTGAGAACTCAGGACGTGATGTTATTGCACTTAGTAAAGAACAAATTGCTAAATTTGCCGGTAATGCATTAGAGCTTCAGGGCAGTGAAGGGCGAATTCTTGCTCTTTCTTCTGTTGCACAAGAGGCTTTAACAAAAGAACAAATTTCAATCATTGAACAAAGCACACAGCTTCTATCGCTTGATATACCAACGATAGAAATGGCCGGCGGTTCCGTGCGCTGCATGCTTGCGGGAATTCATCTATTGCCGAGATAATTGACTTGAAATTATAAATCCTGATAATATTATTAAATAGAATATGAGCAATCAGGGTATGGTCAAATCATCTTAGCAAAGAAAAATAAATTTCTTATTTCACTAATCGCTTTAATTATGGGTTTTACTACGCCTGTTTTTGCCGCAGATGAAACAATAATTATTGGCAGCAAAATGGACGGCGAGAGTTATTTGCTGGCAGAAATTATGTCTCAGCTCCTTGAAAGTAAGGGTTATATCATTGACCGTAAGTTTGGTTTTGGTGGCACATTAATTTGTTTTAATGCGCTACGGCAAGGTGAAATTGATCTTTACCCTGAATATACGGGTACTATTTCTCAAGTTATTCTTGAGCCTGATGAAAGACCTAATGACAATAGGTCAATCGAAGCTTATCAAAAAATTCTTAAGTCAAAGGGACTAAATTTATTTTCACGTTTTGGCTTTAATAATACCTATGTTCTCGCCATAAAAAACTCATTAGGGGAGGCGCGGAATATTGAAAAAATTTCCGATTTGAAATTACATGCGGACCTCATCCATGCGTTTAGCCATGAATTTCTTAATCGCAGTGATGGGTGGCCTGCGCTAAAACAGACATATGGCCTTGAAATGTCGGCGGTGGGTATTCAGCACGGGCTAGCTTATAAAGCCATTGATCAAGGCTCAATAGATATTACCGACGCCTATTCAACGGACGGTGATATAAAAAGATATGATCTTAGGTTGCTTGAGGATGATCTTGGTTTTTTTCCTGAATATTACGGTGCGGCCTTTGCTAGGCAGGATTTTTCTGCGGAAGCCATAAAGATACTCTCAAGCCTTGAAAATTTATTTAACGATCAAGAAATGCGTACTCTTAATGCGAGGGTTGTCATTGATAAACAGACATTTGCAGAAGTAGCAAAAGATTTTCTGGAAAAAAACGACTTGGTATACGCTACGGCATCTATCAAGCAAAATACTATATTTGATAATTTGGTAAAAAACACACTTACCCACATTAAAATCACATTAATCGCTTTATCTATTGGCTGCTTCATTGGTCTTTTCGGGGCTGTTATGATCTTTCGTTCGCAGAAAATATCCAGATTTGTGATCTATTTTACGGGCCTACTTCAAACTATACCGTCAATAGCGCTTCTTGCTCTTATGATTCCTATCCTCGGCATTGGTGAAGTGCCAGCGATCGTGGCGCTCTTTCTTTATTCCCTCCTGCCAATCCTCAGAAGCGCGGTAACGGCACTTACAACTATTGACCCGGTTCTTGTGAATGTTTCAAAAGCGATAGGCATGACTAAATATCAACAATTAAAATATGTACTTTTCCCGCTTGCTCTTCCCAATATTCTGTCTGGTGTTAAAACAGCCGCAGTGATTTGTATCGGAACGGCAACGCTTGCTGCATTCATTGGTGCGGGCGGGTTAGGGGAGCCGATTGTTACGGGACTAGCGTTAAATGATACCAGCCTAATATTGCAAGGCGCCATTCCGGCAGCAATCCTCGCTATTATCGTGGAATTATTGTTTGAAATATTGGAAAAAAGGTTAATTTCCGAACATATGCGTAAAGCGGCATAAAGAATTATTCCGTATTTAGTCTAACGCTTTTCTCGTGAAACTGGATTTTACCTTCTTTGAAAAGCTTGCCGAGGGCTTTTTTGTAATTTCCTTTGCTTACATGAAAAACCGCATTTATTTCATCTGGCGAACATTTATCGGTAAGGTGAGACTTACCACCATGCTCTTTTAAATGAGTAAGGATACGTTCGGATAATTCATCGCGCATTTCATAAGCAAGTTTTTGTAAAGTGATATTAATGCGTCCGTCTTCGCGCAGCTCACCGATATATCCTTTAAACTGGTCGCCGACATTAATAGGGCGAACGACATCATTGTTATGAATAAGGCCAAGATGGCTGCCGTTAATGACGGCCTTATATCCAAGGTCACTTCGACTTGCGATTAATAAGTCAACTTCTTGTCTAGCTTCAAAATTTTCCTGATTTTCTTCTTCAAGATGGCGGCTAAGGCGTGATGTAGCGGCAATTCTATCTGTCTTATCTATGAAAATGTAAACAACATAGCTGCGGTTTAATTCCATTGGTACTCGCTG
>JAESUD010000038.1 GCA_016763335.1 Emcibacteraceae bacterium
CGTGGCAGTAAAACCAAAAAATTTTAAAATACAAATGGATCTTTTGGCAGAAATTAAAACCTTTGACCTTGCAGAACTTGATAATTTACCGCGTTTATTAAATCGTCCGTTATACAATTTTCCCAGGAATTTGTCCCGTAGGGGCATAAAAAAATCTGTGATAGAGGTAACGGTCATAATTCATGAAAATGGGCGGCTGACAATTGAAAGTTTTACAAAATTAAACCATCCCGAACTTAAGCCTGCTGCGGAAAAGTGGATCCGGCAGGCGCTTTTCAGTGTACCTAAAAAAGATGGGGTTACTGTTAAAGGCAAATTTTTATTACCCTTGGAATTAAAAGATGATACATAAAATTATTACTGCTATTCTCCTTATCGGATGGAATTTTTCCACTGTCGCACAGACCTTTCCATTGATGAAAAATGACTGGAAAGATCCCTCGTTTGTAAAACGTTTCATGGGTAGTTACGGTATCCATAGCGAAATTGAACCTCGGGTTAGTTTTGATGAAAGTGAACAACTAAGTCTCATTATCCCTCTTGTGGAAAATGATGTTAACGCTGCTATTGTGGAACTTACAAAATTTGCCAAACCGGAAAGTTCAGCCGTTTTTGATTTTCTTTTAGGGCAGATGCATCTGCAGAATGGAAATTATGACAAAGCTGTCGTCGAATATGAAAAAGCTATCAAAAAGTTTCCAGAATTTTTGAGAGCATATAAAAATATTAGTCTGGCTCATATTCAACTTGACCAATGTAAAAAGGCGCGACCTCATATATTAAAAGTATTAGAGATGGGGTCGGCAGATGGGCTCAATTATGGTTTTCTGGCTCATTGTTATTTTCAAGACGAGAAATATGCGACTGCTCTTAATGCCTATAAAATGGCACGGGTTTTCCAACCCGATAATCGCGATTGGAAAATAGGAGAGGCCCAAGCATCTCTAATGTCTGAGAATTATAATAATGCGATTATTTTGCTTGATGAATTGATCGTTGATTACCCCCAAGAAGAAAGATATTGGATGTTGCAAGCCAATGCCTACATGGCGCGTGATGATAGGAAAAAGGCCGCAGCTAATCTTGAAATTGTCAAACGTATGAATAAGGCGACAACAGATAGCTTGTTACTTTTGGGTAATCTTTATATTGCAGAAGGGATGCCCGCACTTGCTTATTCTGCCTTTAGTGATGCGCTTAAGGAAAACAGGGCACCAGAATTTAAAAAAATTATGAAAGCATTTGATTATCTTGCAAGGGCAAGTAACTGGTCTGATGCGACATTGTTTTTAGCGGAAATTAAGAAAGTTTATCCAAAAAATAATTTCCAAATTATGGAAGCTCAACTCGCCATTGGAAAAGGAAACTCAATTGAAGCGGCTAAAATTTTGCGAAATATAGTCGAACGTGACCCTATGGATGGTGCTGCGCTTTTACTTCTTGCACAGAACTATTGGGATCAGGATGATTTTGAGCGAGCAGAATTCATGTATGAACGAGCCGCGGGCTTAAAAGAGTTTGCTTATGAAGCCCTTCGCATGAATGCTCGAATGGCCGTTGAACAAAACCGCCTTGCGCACGGACTTCGGCTTTTACAAAATGCTGCGAAAATCAAAAGTGATGACACCTTACAGCAAAATATAAACATTCTTCGAAATGCAGTGAAAGCAGAAATTTAATGGCCAAGTAGCTCTTTGCTTATGCGGTCCATGCCATCATAAATATCATTTTTTATGGCTTCTCTGAGGGCCAGCTCGTCTTTGTTTTTTATGGCTGTGATCGCACTTATATGCTGATCAACGATATATGATGTGCCGAGACGCCCTATAACAATGCGCATGAAGGGGCCAAATTGTAGCCATATGCTTTCTATCAATCTGAGCATTATAGGGCAGTTTGCCGCTTTATAGATAGTGAAATGGAATTCTCGATTTTTTTGACTATAAAGAATTGGTTCACCCTTGTTGATGGCATCATCAATTTCATTGTCAATTTTTTCTAATTTTTGGATCAATTGTTTATTGAGGTTGGGCAAAGCACGAGCGGCTATCTCGGGTTCTAATAAGGTTCTTGCAGTTACAATTTCGCGGTAACGGCTATCTGTCATTTGCGCAACAGCCACCCTTCGTGTGGATTGCATTTCGAGTGCGCCTAATGCAACGAGGCGTCTGATGGCTTCCCTGATGGGCATAGGGCTGACGTTGAATTGTTCTGCTAATCCGCGAATCGTAAGGATTTTGCCGGGTTCGAAACGACCAGATATTATTGCTTCATACAAACTTTCATAGACAGTTTCATGGGTAATTACCCGATCAACAGAAGCTTTTTTGTCGTTAACGTTAATTTTTGTCACTAAACTTCTCATTAATGTTATTTAAAATTTTGCTGCATGTATGATTTAATGAATGACCTATATTCTGTAATTCTGTCAAGAGTATTAAAGGTTTTATAAGGATGTCAAAATCAGATTAATAATATTCTATAAAGGTAATAATTTCAATTTATGATGATATAATATTTTTTAATAATAACATCGTTTGTAATCACAGATGAATAGTTAAATTATATTGAGCTAAATAATATGCTAAATTTACTTATTATTGAGTGTAATGCAAAAAATTAAGTTCGTTTCTAATAGCAACTTATTTTCTTGATATATACCTAATGATATCTTCCTCGATCATTTTTAAAAAAGCTAGATAATCTCTCTGTTCTTCTGTGCTTAGAAAACCATAGACGACAGTTAGTTGTTCATCTTCGCCGTTAAGTAAGCTTTCAACTTGATCTTTTATGACTATGATATGTTCATGTAAGGTTTGTGCCAGCTCATTAGGCAGGTTTTCTTTTTTTAATTTATTATATAAGGAAGCGTCACTGAAGATATTAAAGTCCACAGGGGAAAGCTCATTGAAATGATGGTCAATTTTTTCGTTTATCATGGCTGGTTTATTTACTACTATCTTTTTTCCAAGCGCGAATGCCGCCTTCTAATGTCACGACGTCATAGCCTTTATCATTTAGATAAGTTGCCGCCTTATGGCTAACCCATGCGCCTTTTACACAGTAAAGGACAACTTTTTTGTCTTTCGGTAAATCGAGTGACCAATTAGTTATTTTTTCAGGATCTTTATATTTAGCGTCCGGTATTAAAGTTGGATCGAGGGCAAAGTCTTCCAAGAGCCGAACGTCAATTAATGTTATGTTTTCCTTAGATTGCAAGGCATTTAATTCTGTGACGGTGATGTTTTTATTATATTCTGGCCTGATATCATTTCTAAAAACATACTCTTCATCCTGCGCAATAGCACCATTGGTGAATGTAATGAGCCCAAAGACCAGGATGGTTATAGTTATGATGAGCTTTTTCATTTTATTATCTTTCCTGACAATGGGGCATAAATATACCACGAGTATCATTATGAAGGCATTAGTTTTATTAAATTTATAATATTAAAAATTTATAACACATCATTTAATGAATTCCCGACTTAAAAACATTGCCCTGAGTGCAAAACTATTATTGATCCGAGCATTTTATTGAATCTATGATGGTATTTATTTAAAAATATTAAAAGGGAAAAATCATGAATAGTAAAGTCACAAAAAGCAGACGACAATTTATTGTTGGGGCGGGTGTAACGACATTAATTGCGGGTGTTGCAGCTAAGGGAAATTTGGCATTAGCCCAATCAAACGGCGGAAAACCATTTGATCAAATTTATAACCGTGTTGGTGTAAACAGCATTAAATGGGATGCGGCCATAAGGCGGTATGGTAAGGATAAAATTGTTGTGCCAATGGGCATTGCCGATATGGATTTTAAGGTTGATCCGGCGATTACTGCGGCGATTAATAAACGAGCCAAAAATGAAATTTATGGTTATGAAATGGTCAGCGATAGTTATTATCAGTCAATTATAGATTGGAATAAACAACGTTATGGTCTTGAGCTTAAACGGGAATGGATTAAAAATTCATCGGCTCTTAAGCCTAGCCTTGTAGCGGCATTGCGTGGTTTAAACCCGGTTAAGGGCAAAGTTATTTTACAGACCCCGACTTATAGCGGGTTTAAGGGTGCGATCAATAGGGCAGGCATGCGCGTTGAAATGAACCCGATGAAAAAAATCGATGGTCGTTGGCACATGGACCTTGAAGACCTTGAAAGCCGTCTTGATTATGAAACAAAGTGTCTTATCCTTTGTAACCCTAATAACCCATCAGGCGAATGCTGGTCAGCGGATGAGCTTCGCGCACTTGGTGATGTGTGTATGCGCCACGGTGTTACGGTATTATGTGATGAAATATGGTGTGATTTTGTCAGAGACGGCGAACGTTATACGCCCTATGCGTCAATCGGCGAAAAATATGCCGAGCATAGCATTACCTTTAAATCTGTTAGCAAGTCATTTAACCAAGCCAG
>JAESUD010000039.1 GCA_016763335.1 Emcibacteraceae bacterium
CTGTCCTCATGGGCAGTATCCTGCTCGGCGAAGGACATCTGGCACGACGGCTTGTCTGGTCGATGGTTATTATCGGTGGCGTTGCGTTGCTTGCGAGTGCTTAAATATTATTTTTGGTCGAGGCGCATTTCTATTCGTCTGTTTCTTCTGTAGGCATTTTGGTTGTCGGCGGGGTCTAGGGGGGCAAATTGGCCGAAACCAGCAGCGGCAAGGCGTTCGGCGGGGATGCCTTGACTGATTAGGTATTTAACAACCGATAGAGCACGCGCAGTGGACAGATCCCAGTTGGAGGGGAATTGTGCTGTGCGGATTGGTAACACGTCCGTATGGCCGTCTATGCGGAGTATCCAGTCAACATCGTCGGGGATGTTATCCATAATACTGGTGAGGGTTTCAGCGAGTTTTGCATTTCGACCTGACCGCCCCGACCAAGGGTCGCGGAACCGGAACCAAAAAGTACTTCCGACTGGAATATAAAACGGTCGCCTTGGATACGGATATCATCACGGTCGCCAAGGGATTGGCGCAAGCGACCAAAAAATTCCGAGCGGAACTGATTAAGTTCCATAACTTTAGAGGCGAGGGCGGTATTAAGTCGTTCGCTCAAATTGGTAATGACCGCTTCCTGCTCTTTATCATTTATTTCCGAGGCCTCAAGCGCGGCATTAAGGGCGGCAAGCTGTTGGCGTAAGCTGGCAAGTTGATTATTCAGTACTTCAACGGCATCCTTTGCAGTTTTTGACAGGTTGCGTTCTTTATTAAGGTTATCCACTGCCACATTATAGCGGCTTTGCAGGTTTTTAATCATATCCTGCTGTTCAGTGCTTGAGCGAGCGACGCGTCCGGTTATGCCTTCTGCTTCGGCGATATCGGCTTCAAGTTCCAAAATGCGGCGCTGCAATTGCTCGCGGGAGCCATCGGCCACCTGTAACGAGGCAGAAAGCTGGCTTACATTAAGGCGCAAATCATCATTGGCTTGGTGCTGAAGATTAAGCAAATCGTTAAGTTCAAGAACTTGTGTGCGTAATTTATCGAGGGCTTCGTCGCGGCCAGATAGAGCCTGTCCGAGGAAAAATTGTGCCAGCATAAAAATAGACAAAAGGAATATAATCACCAAAAGCAGAGTGCTTAAGGCATCAACAAATCCGGGCCAGGTATTTTCGTTGGCACTACCGGGCCTTCTTCCTCTTCGAAGTAGCGCCATTATTTATCCCTTTTAGCCGTTAGCGCAGGTTTTTTGTCGGATTTTGGTTTCACTTCCGGCATGGAATAATTGCCTTCTTCAATTTCGATTTTCCGCCTTGGCATTTCCGGTGTTTCGGAGGGTTTTTGAGCTTGTGCTACAGGTGCTGTAGTTTTGGCTGCTGTGCTGTCAACCATAGCGCCGAGGGTACGGGCGAGGAGCCTTATTTCCGAATGAAGACTTGCGGCGAATTTATCATGGCCTTTGATGGTTTCATCAGTAAGAGCTTTCATTTGAATATCGATGCTGCGCAGATGGGTGGCACTGGCATCTGCACCGCTTTCTTTTGTGGCGGCAAGAACGCTGACCATTTGTTTCATGATCGAACGCATTTCCGCTTGATGATCAACCAGTCCGGCAAGCTGTGATGATAAATTTGTTATGGCGTGATTGATATCCGATTTATTTTCTTCGCTACGGGAAATAACTTTATGAAGGCTATCAAGGCTATCGGCAGATTGTTCAAGCAGGGCGCTGACATAGGCGGGAACAGATGCATCACCCGCTTCAAGGGCAATGTTTGATCCGGCACTTGAAAGTTTTGTAATGCCGCTAAGCCAGTCTTCAAGGTTATTGAAAAAGCGGCCTTGTGCTTGACCGGTTTGAAGATCAATGAAACCAAGGACTACTGAGCCGGCAAGACCAAATAATGAGGAACTAAAGGCCGTGCCCATACCGGAAAGCGGCGCGGCGAGACCTTCTTTTAAATCTTCGAACATAAGCCCGACATCACCACCACCGACGCGTAGGCTATCAATGGTATCACCGATTGAGCCAATGGTTTTTAACAACCCCCAAAAAGTACCAAGTAGGCCAAGGAAAATTAGTAGCCCGATGATATAACGGGTGATTTCACGGCCTTCGTCCATGCGTCCGGCAATACCGTCAAGCAGACTTCGCATAGACATTGTCGAGAGGGACATTTTGCGGTCTTTTTGTTCTTCCATCATGGTTGCCATAGCGCCGAGAAGTTCCGGTGCTTCTGGTGTTCCTTCGTCATTATCACCTTTTTTGAAATTCTCTAACCATGTAACCACAGGGATCAACATATAAGTTTGGCGCATGGATATGACAATGCCGAAAATAAGCACCGTGGCAATGGTGCCGTTAAGGCCGGGATTGGTGGTAAACGCGTCCTGCATTGTTGGAAAAAGGATGGCACATACGATAATCACGCCAATAAGAAATAAAATAGTCCTATTGAGATACTTCTGAGGTCTGATCATTTATATCATGCTCCTTGAGCTAATGCGGGCGGCTAAAATTTGTGTCAATAACCGCGCATAGTCCCTTATAATTTATGTATTTTTGCCGATATTATCAGGGCAAGGCGCAAGAGTCTAAGAATTAGTTGGCAATATTAAGGCAGGTAAGAGAAATTATTTTTAAATCTCGCTTACTCTTGTGATTATGATGTTTTAAGACTGGCAAGATAAACGGCTTCGGCGATTTTAATATCCTGTACCGCGACACCCGTTAGATCGGCAATGGTGATCTGATCATCTGATGTGCGCCCAGTGCCGTTTGATATTACATTGCCAAGTTCAAGTAGGTTAGCATCGGTAATTTTTCCAGCTTCGCGTGCCTTATGAATTTCGCCGCGTGTCTGACTTTGGTCAATACTATCTGAAACAACTAAATCGGCCATGGCGAGAATTTCACTATCCAGTTCCTGTTTTTCAACGGTATCGGACCCCATAGCAGTAATATGGGTGCCGGGCTTTATATATTCGGCTTTAATAAGCGGTTCGAGGGCCGGGGTGGTGGTTATAATTAAGTTGGCATTTGCGCAAAGTTCCGCCATGTCCTTGGTTGCGGCCACTGAAAAACCGGCTTCGCGCATGTCATTTTTGTATTCAAGTAATTTTTCCGTACTTCTGCCCCAGACAATAATGTCGCGGCAATCGGTCACGGATTTAAGATATTCTGCCTGCATCCGCGCTTGAACGCCTGTGCCGACGATACCAATGGCCGTGACATTTTTTGGTGCGAGATATTTGGCGGCGATTGCGCCAGCGATGGCGGTTCTAACGTCGGTAAGCACGCATTCATCATGCAATACAGCAACCACTTCACCGGTACTTTGGCTGAATAGTATCATCATGCCGTTGCTGGGGGCGAGGCCGATTTTTGGATTGTCGTAAAACCCTGAAGCCAGCTTAACCACATAATATTCTTCACCATTTATACAGCCATATTTAATATGGACTTCGCCCTTATCCATGATTAATTCACCGATGGGGGGGATATTGCATTTTCCGGCTGAATATTCAGCAAAGCCCTGCTCAATAGCCGGGATAGGATCAAGGTTGGGCAGTATTTGATCAATTTCAGCGCGTGAAATAATTTTCATGATGTTCCCTTATTATATTTTCATTGTCAGAGTGCTGTATTGATTGCATTCGGTCAAGAAAAGGAATCTGAAAATCTTAACTTGTATATTGCGACGTTCCCCTATACTAAACGGGTAAAGTAAAGGTAGAGCATTATGGTCAAGAAGAAGATATTTATAAGTTTTGATTTTGCGAGTGATCGGGCGTTGAAAAATGAAATCGTTGCCCAGTCACAAAATGATGGCGCGAATTTTAAGATTGCCAACTGGTCTATGAAGCCGGATACTGCAAATGCAAAATGGCTTAAGGAAGCAAAATTTCATATTACCCGTTGTGATATTCTGGTGGTTCTGGTTGGTGATAACACCAATGGCAGTGTTGGTGTGCGTAAAGAAATTGAGATTGCCGCACAGACAAAGACAAAAATCATTCAGCTTCTGGCTCATCCACAAAATACGCAAATTGAGGGTGCGGGAAAAGCCCATGACTGGACCTTTGAAACGTTGAATGAGCTGTTAAGTTAATTCTGCCTGATGGTGATCCTGAGCTGGTCAGCCTCGTAGTCTTGTGTCGGGCCGATCGCGTGCAGGGCAATCATTTTTTCTGATACACCTTCGTTTTCAAGGGCATTTTTAGCACCTAGAGCACGGTTAAAAGCTTTTCTTATGGCCATATGTTGCGCTGATTTATCAGTCATGTCCATGCGGCTCATGGGTGCCGTCGCATGACTGTAAACGTGAATAGGCACTTCGGATTTCTTAACCTGTGCGAGCCATTTTTTTATTTTTTTTAGATTTTCTTCTTCCATGGTAATTTGTTGCGGATGGAAGGTAATGAATAAAGGTTCAATCGTTGTAAGATTACCAGCATTAAGAAAAATCTGTGCTTGCTCTGACGTCGTGGTAACCGGAAGATTGGAAATATCCTGAGCCATCGAAATTGCCGGCAACAAACTTAGCCACAAGGCGGATGTGACGGCTAAGTTTGAAAGGGGCATTTGGGTCATTATAACTGCTTTATATTATGTGCTTTGCTTTTTCTTATGTGCTTTACGAGCATTGGATAATAGCCGAGTTACAAGCCCATGTATAGAGGCATTTGAAGCAAGAATTTGTCCAGTTTGTAACATTTTTGCTCTACCGTCAAATTCGCTAACCATGCCGCGGGCTTCGCGAACGATTAATATTCCAGCGGCGATATCCCACGAGGCCAGCCCTTCTTCCCAAAACGCATCATATCTTCCGGCGGCAACAAACGCGAGGTCAAGGGAGGCAGAACCGAAACGACGAACGCCAGCGACTTGACCCATAATATGTTCAAGGTTGGTGATAAATGTTTCTTGGTGCGGTCTGCCATGAAACGGAATTCCCGTTGCCAAAACACAATCAGGCAAATTTTTGCGTGATGAAACCGTCAGGCGGCGATTGCCGAGATAGGTACCTCGGCCTTTTTCTGCCCAATAAAGCTCGTCTGTTATCGGATTGTAAATGACTGCTGCAGTAATTTCACCGCCTTGCTCAAGTGCTACAGAGGTGGCGAAATGCGGGATGCCATGAAGAAAATTTGTTGTTCCGTCGAGGGGGTCAATAATCCAGACACTGTTATTGCCGTCTTGCGGCGCGATGTCTTCACCTTCTTCAAGAATAAAGCCAAATAGCGGACGGGCTTCTTTTAATTCTTCGACGATTGTTCTTTCAGCGCGGATATCAGCGCGGGAGACGAAATCTGCGGGGCCTTTGCGGAAACTTGCAGGTTTTCTACTTCGCCAAAATCGCGGGCGAGTTTGATGCCTGCTTTTTTAACGGCTTTTTCCATTACGTTAATGATAGCGGATTGAAGGGCCATTATTTTACTCTCTCATTATACGTACCGTCTTCGGTATTCACTTTGATTTTATCGTCTTGATTTATGAAGGTCGGCACCATAACGCGCATGTCATTATCCATCAGGGCCGGTTTGTTGGATGATTTTTGGGTTTGGCCTTTTATCGCGGGTTCTGTTTCAACAACCGTAAGGTTGACGGTTGCTGGTAGTGCCACGCCAAGAGGGGTTGTTTCATAAAATTCAACAACCACTTCCATTCCGTCTTGAAGATACTGGGCTTTTTCGCCAAGAAAATCGCCGGAAATTTCAATCTGTTCGTATGTTTCAGTGTCCATGAAGGTGTACATTCCGTCGGCTTCAAACAAAAAGGAATTCTTTCTTTGTTCGAGACGCACTTTTTCAACTTTTTCTGATGAGCGAAATCTTTCGTTAAGCTTGCGACCATCAAGAAGATTTTTAAGTTCGACTTGCAAATAAGCACCACCTTTTCCGGGTTGTGTATGGGCAATTTTTACGGCGACCCAAAGGCCGTCCTGATGTTCAACAACATTGCCGGGGCGTATTGTATTGCCGGGTATCTTCATGGTTTCACCTATTTAAAAGAGCTAATACTGAATATGCGGGCAAATTCACTATCTAAATTTTGGGGAAATTAACACCAAGCGCAGTACTATGCAACGTTTATCGGACTTAATATGACCTTTTAGGGTTCACTTGATTTAACAAGGGTTCCCCGCGTTTGATACGGTGATAATTATCAAGTATCTGCCTTGCGACTTTTTGTTTATCCGTTGGGCTTGAAATGTGTGGTGTCATATGAATTTTCGGGTGGCGCCAGAAGGGATGGTCGGCAGGTAGGGGCTCGGTGGAAAATACGTCCAGAAATGCCCCGGATAACTGTTCTTGATATAACGCATCCATCAAGTCATCTTCGTGTAAATGATCACCGCGCCCGACATTGATTAAAAAGGCCCCTTTTTTGGTGGCGTTGAATAATTCATTATTTAGAATATGCTTTGTTTTAGGTGTTAAAGGTAGTAAGCAGACGATAAAATCTGCATCCGCAATTGATGCGTGTAATTGGTCGTCGCCGAAAAAACTTATTACACCTGGTATATTTTTTTCAGACCGGCTCCAGCCACGTATATTATATCCGTTTAAATTCAATAAGTTTGCCGTGGTTGACCCTAGCTCACCCATGCCAAGGATTGTCACATTGCGATCGGGCAGAAATGTGCCGCAACGCCATACTGATGCCGCCTGTAATTCGCGGTAATGGGTAATGTGAAGCCGATGATTGAGAATGACGGCCAGAACAAACTCGGCCATTTGATCTGAAAGTGTTTCATCGACGAAACGGGTAATAGGAACATCTTTTGGTAGGGCATGATCTGATAAAATGTTTTCCACGCCCGCGCCATATGATGCGATTAATTTAAGGTTGGGAAAGTTATTTAGAACCCCTTGTGGGTGTTTCCATACCACCACAGTATCAATATCATCAACACATCCCACATGTGGGTATATCCGGACATCTGGACAATCGGGATGTGATTTTAAATAAGTTTCAAGAGGGGTCGGGTCCACTTGATCAAGTAATAATAAAATAGCCATTATACAATTATATCGAAATTATCACATGTTGAAAGTGAAAAATAAATGCATGCTTTGTAGATGACTATTTATGAAATTATTTAATCTATTAAGAGTAAGACTGAATATTAATACTTGCGCTATAAATATTTTTTCGCTAACGTGACATTACGATAACTGATTGTTTTTAAAGTGTAAAGGGTGGTTTAGTGATTTTGGGTTTAATATTAAGAGTATTCTTATGATTGAGGGTGGAAAAAGTAATTATATAATAACGACGGCTAAAGAAAATCTGGAAACTTTTACTGAAAAACAACAGCTGTTTTGGAATTGTTTTTATGATGGGAAGACGGATATTGGACCAATCGATAGGTCTATGATTGATCCCCTTAAAATGAAGTCGTTACTTCCGAGCATTTGGATGGGTGATTTGATTTTTGATGATGATCAAAAACTCGTCAATGTCTTTGTCAGACTTTTAGGCACAAATATTGCTAATCTGTACGGGGAATTAACCAATAGCAATTTAATGAGTGATGATGGTGAAAATAGTTATCAAAGAAACTTTGCAGGATCATACCAGCGCTTTTTAAAATCATTAGATCTATTGCTTGAAACAAAGCAGCCGGTAATTGTTAATGCTGATTTTGTATCCAATAGAAAAAAATATATTTCCTCTAAAGGGTTATTAATTCCTGTTTGTAATAATAGCAGTAAAATAAATATGGTTATAGAATTATTGATTTTTGCATAAAAAAACTGGTGATACTTAAATCACCAGTTTCCATTCCAAAATATTGTTGTTATCCACTTAGAATTTTCTTTGGAATACTCGCTATTTTTTTGCAGCGACAATGATTATTTCAACTAAAAATTGATCTGTCGCAAGGCGTGCTTCACCTGTTGCGCGGGCTGGTGGGTTTTCTGGGTCAATCCATTTGTCCCAAACGGCGTTCATTTCAGCAAAGTTATCCATAGTGGAAAGCCATATTGTTGCCGAAAGAATGCGTGATTTATTGCAGTTTACCTCTGCTAATAACTCATCGACGCTTGCTAGCATGCTTTCTGTTTGCGCGGTAACTGTATCGCCGTATCCTACTTGTCCTGAAAGATAGATAGTATTTTCATGAATGACTATTTGGCTCATTCTTTCGCTTTTGTGGTGTCTTGTAATGTCCATTGATTTATTCCTTATTGGTTATTGTCTATGAATTTTTATAACATTATTTATTATATAAATCATAGGAGTTACGAAAAAAACTCGCGACAATTAGCTTGTCTAAAAAACGTTATAAAAACAATTAACCCGCTAAGTTGGGCACTTAGCGGGTCACTCACCGGAGAAGGTAAACAGTTGATATTTTCGGGGAAGATAATATATGACTTTTTTTGTTGTTAATTTACTCAGTACTAATTCATGTTTGCGCGCACTTCTGCGCGTAAATTATCAATTGAAACGAGGTTATCATTCACTTCAATATTCCAGAATGTCCATCCGTTGCAGCTAGGCGCGTTTTGGACGCTGGCACCAACCTGATGGATTGATCCCTTGCTATCGGCGCAGATCAATGTGCCGTCGGCGCGGACTTTGGCGGTGTGACGTTTGCCAGGGCCAAACAAGATCGTGCCCGGTTTAATCATACCGTTATCAATCAAAGTGCCAAATGCCACACGGGGCAGGGAACGTTTAGCCGGTGTGATTTCAGAGACATCATCTTCACATGGCACGACATCTTTAATGCGGTCGCTGGCCAGTTTGATATATTTTTCTTCGCGCTCGAGGCCGATAAAGTGACGGCCCAGTTTTTTAGCGACGGCGCCCGTTGTGCCGCTACCGAAAAATGGATCAAGTACCACATCGCCTTTATTGGTGGATGATAATAATACGCGGTAAAGCAATGCTTCCGGTTTTTGTGTGCTATGTCCTTTATGTCCGTTGA
>JAESUD010000040.1 GCA_016763335.1 Emcibacteraceae bacterium
ATTGGCGGGGTGCTTGAGCCACTTCAGGCAGGTCCGGTAATAATTGAAGATAATTGCTTTATTGGTGCCCGTTCAGAAGTCGCTGAAGGTGTGATTGTAGAAGAAGGTGCAGTGCTTAGCATGGGAGTATTCATCGGCGCATCAACCAAAATTATTGATCGAGCGACCGGTGAAATATTTATGGGTCGTGTGCCGGCCTATAGTGTTGTCGTTCCTGGGACGTTACCGGGTAAACCGCTCAAGGATGGGTCGCCGGGACCGGGATTATATGCGGCAGTTATTGTTAAACGTGTTGATGAACGGACGCGTTCAAAAACATCTATAAATGAATTACTTCGAGATTAAATAATGTTGATTGATCCGCTTGAATTAACGCAAAAATTGGTTCGCTGCCCTAGTGTTACACCGAAGAATGCTGGTGCGCTTGAGGTTTTGGAAGATGCGTTGAAAAATTTGGGGTTTATTTGCACGCGGCTACCGTTTAGCGGTGGCGCCGCCGCTAAAGTTGATAATCTTTACGCGAGACTTGGTACAAAAGAACCGCATTTTTGCTTTGCGGGTCATACGGATGTTGTGCCCGTCGGTGCGGAAGCGGATTGGGATTTACCTCCCTTTGCCGCGGAGGTGGATAACGGCATATTATATGGTCGTGGAACGAGCGACATGAAGGGTGGAATTGCTGCATTTATCGCCGCTGTTTCATCATTAGATGACTTTGACGGATCAATTAGTTTGTTGATTACTGGTGATGAAGAAGGTCCGGCAGTTAATGGCACTGTTAAAATGCTTGAATGGTTAAAAGAACAGGATGAAGTTCCTGATATCTGTCTCGTCGGGGAGCCTACCAATATTGCAGAAATCGGCGATATGGCCAAAATTGGTCGTCGCGGTAGTATTAATGCTGAACTAACCATCCATGGAACACAGGGCCATGTGGCCTATCCGGATCAGGCTGACAATCCCATTCCTAGGCTCATTAAAGTTCTTGATAAATTTACTCGGGCCAATCTTGATCAGGGAAATGAATATTTTCAAGCTAGTAATCTTGAAGTGGTGAACATAGATGTTGGCAACGAGGCAACTAATGTCATTCCGATGGATGCAACGGCTAAATTTAACATTCGTTTTAATAATGAACATACGCCAGATGGCCTTATTGAATGGATTACCGATATTTGTGAAAGCGTTGGCGGTGATTATACCCTTGATGTTAATGTTTCCGGTGATGCATTTTTAACTGCAGAAGGTTTAATAAGTGACGTGATTAAAGGTGCTATTAAATCAGTCACTGGAAAAGAAGTGGAGCTGAGCACTTCCGGCGGTACGTCGGACGCAAGATTTATTAAAAATTACTGTCCTGTTGCCGAATTTGGTCTTATTAATAAAACAATTCATAAAGTGAATGAATGTGTGCGTGTGGATGATTTGATGATCTTGCGCGATATTTATTTGCAGATGCTTAAATTATATTTTGGGAAATAACGGCAATAATGGCTAATGACGATCAAATAAAACTATCCTCATATTTTCAACATTCATTAATGGGGGCTTGGCAGCTTATTAAAGCTAACCCAAAGGCTATGGATTATTTTGATCTTTCTTCTGATGGGTTCTGGAAAAGTTTCTGGGCTATTGCACTTATGTTACCGGCGTTTGTATTTTGGGCATTTTATAATATTGAATATAATCCCTATTATGCGTTTATGACGGAACTGTTGGTGATTTTTCTTCTTTTGCCATTCGTCGCATTTGTTATGTTTTTTTTTACGAAATTTATGAACATTCAAGACCATTATTCGTCCATGATCATTGCCTATAACTGGGTTAATGTACCGATTTACTGGATTATAAAAATAGCTTATATCATATTATATTCTGGTTCTATCAGCATGGAAATTGCTTCCACAGTTATGATGGTTATTGGGTTTTATCTTAGCCTTTATGTGGTCTGGGCGACATTTAAACTGTCTTTA
Organism: Emcibacteraceae bacterium; assembly: GCA_016763335.1. GTDB lineage: Bacteria > Pseudomonadota > Alphaproteobacteria > Sphingomonadales > Emcibacteraceae > Pseudemcibacter. The sequence goes on from JAESUD010000040.1 coordinate 1,974, forward strand.
AAAATAAGTGGTCTTCTGGCGGTTGGGGTGCTCGTATTTGAATTACTTCTAGCGGCATCAATGCAGGCGATTATCATGCGCATCTTTAACCCGGATGAGTTATCAGCAATGGTGGCACTTGCTAGTAATCCACCCGTATAAAATATAATCCGTCCGGAGGTGCGTTATAGCCTAGCGCAGCTCTATTCTTTGCCTGCAGGGCATTTCTTAAATCATCTTTTGTCCATTTTCCGCGCCCAACATAATAAAGGCACCCAACCATTGAGCGGACTTGATGATGAAGGTAGGAAATGGCCGAGGTATCAATATAAATATTTTCGCCGTCACGGTTAACGGTTAGTTTTTCAAGTGTTTTTAACGGTGACTTTGCTTGGCAATGCACACTGCGGAATGTTGTGAAATCATGTTTTCCCACAAGAACCTGCGCCGCCTCATTCATGGCGTCCACATCAAGTGTTTCTTTAATTTGCCATGCCTGTCCGCGCATCAGGCTGAGTTTCGCACGGCGGTTTATAATATGATAGCGGTAATAACGTTTTTTTGCTGAAAATCTTGCATGAAACTCGTCGTCAACACGCTCGCTGTTCAAGATAGATATGGGAATGCCTTTAAGATAAAAATTAAGCGCATCCATGACTTTATAAGCGTCGATATCACGCGGGATATCAACATGGGCGACCATGCCTTTTGCATGAACGCCAGCGTCCGTTCTGCCGGCTGCGTGAAAGCGACACTCGCTTTGGCAGAATTTATATGCGGCTTTTTCCAGTTCACCCTGAATGCTCGGTGCGCTTTCCTGCAACTGCCAACCATGATAATTACTGCCGTCATATTCGATGGTTAATTTATACCTGTTATACTCGTTCATGAAAATTTTATTCCGGGCTTTATATCAAAGCCATTGATCAGGGCATTTATTTCCATTGGTCCTTTTCCGGCGCGCTGGGCATGGGTCACGTTTAATGATTTATCAGCGCAGGCAATGATTAATGGTTCACCTATCATTTGGCCTGCTGGTCCTGATTTTTCTGATATTTCCACGTTAAGTAGCTTGAGGCGTTCGCCGTCAATTTCGGTCCAAGCACCAGGAAAGGGGGATAAGCCGTGAATATGGTTTTTGAGTTCTTGTGCCGATTTTGACCAGTTGATGTGTGCTTCTGCCTTATCAATTTTCTTGGCGTAGGTGATGCCTTCTTCAGATTGTGGCGTAGGTTTTCTATCCTGCAAATTTTCAAGAGCTTCGACAATGGCCTGAGCGCCTAATATGCTTAGCTTATCGTGAAGAGTTCCTACTGTGTCATCATTTTTGATGGTAATGCGTTTTTCCAGCAACACGGGCCCTGTATCAAGACCGGCTTCCATTTGCATAATACCAATGCCTGTTTCTCGGTCGCCGGCCATGATCGCCCGTTGAATGGGTGCCGCGCCGCGCCAGCGCGGTAACAAAGACGCGTGAATATTCAGACATCCTAATTTCGGGGCATCTAAAATTTCTTGTGGTAAAATCAGGCCATATGCAACGACGACAGCAACATCCAGATTTAAATCAGTAAACCTTTGCCGCTCGTCTGCATCTTTAAAATTAAGTGGTGTAAATACTGGAATTTCAAGTTCTTCAGAGAAAGCTTGGACGGGTGATGGGCGTGTTTTTTTGCCGCGTCCTGCCCGTCTTGGTGGCTGGCTATAAACGGCGACCACATCGTGACCGGCACTTAATATTGCCCGTAGCGCACTGACTGAAAAATCAGGTGTTCCCATGAAAGCAATGCGCATGAAATATTCCTTTTATTCTTCTTTTTCTTTAACCAGTTTTTTGACCTTACGCACATAAATGCCGCGTTTAATCTTGGATAGATAATCAATGAAGACAATGCCTTCTAAATGATCCATTTCATGTTGAATACAGGTGGCAAGTAGTCCTTCAACATGAATTTCATTTTCTTCACCGTTATAATCAAGGAATTTAACCTTACATTCGGCTGGACGTTCAATATCGGCATATTGTTCGGGGATTGATAGGCAACCTTCATTATAAATATTCATCTCTTCCGAGGTCCAGGTGATTTCGGGGTTGATGTAATATTTAGGGTCTGGGTCTTCACCGTCCGGGGCGAGGTCCATCACTAGAATTCGCCATAGTTTTCCTACCTGTACGGCGGCAAGGCCAATACCCGGCGCATCATACATGGTTTCGAGCATATCATCCATGAACGTGCGAAGTTTATCATCGACCTTATCAACCGGCTTTGATTTTTTCTTAAGCAGCGGGTCGGGAACTGTAATAATAGGTAAAATAGCCATAATTTTTTTATCTTATCCTTTTAATCTTTCAAATGGTAGGTAATATGTGTTGAAGACAAGGTCAAGACTATAAGGAGTTATACTGGGTGATAAATGATCAAAATATGATGATGTTGATCGGCATAGGGGTGATTGCGCTGTTATTGGGCGGCGTGTTTCTTATGGTGAGCCGCCGCGCGAGAATGGATAGTGATGAACGTAAAATCGCTGCTGAAAATGCGCAGGCGCAAATTGCCGCGATTATGCAAGGAAATTCCGCCCTTGAAAGCCGCCTAAAAGTGATGAGTGAAAATCATTCTCGCCAGCAGGAAGAAATGAAACGCACCATGCATGAGCGCCTTGATGCGGTAAGCAAAAGGGTGGGCGATAGTTTAGAACAAACACGGGAAAAAACCGGTGAAAGTCTCGAAAAATTAAGAGAACGCCTTGCCGTGATTGATGTGGCACAGAAAAATATTACCGATCTTTCCGGAAAAATGGTTGAACTTCAGGACATTTTATCAAATAAGCAGGCGCGTGGGGCATTCGGTGAATTTCAGCTTAATGATTTAGTTTCTTCTATTTTACCCCCATCCGCTTACGAGTTTCAAGCGACTCTTGAAAATGGAAAACGCGCGGATTGCCTTATCAAGCTGCCGAACCCACCGGGAGCTATTGTGGTTGATGCAAAATTTCCGCTTGAAAGCTATCACCGCCTATACGCAGATCATGGTGAGGCTGACAAGAAGAGGGCCAGAAGTCAGTTTAAAGCCGATATTTTAAAGCACGTGAAGGATATATCCGAAAAATATATCATCAATGGCGTCACGGCGGAATCGGCGCTTATGTTTTTACCGTCAGAAGCCGTATATGCCGAACTGCATAGTAATTTTGGTGATGTGGTTGAAAAATCATACCGTGCGAAAGTTTGGATTGTTAGCCCGACAACGTTAATGGCGACCCTGAATACCGTGCGGGCTGTTTTAAAAGATGCAAGAATGCGTGAACAGGCA
>JAESUD010000041.1 GCA_016763335.1 Emcibacteraceae bacterium
CGTACAGAGGATTACTGCATCAACTTCTGGTAAAGCAAGGGCCTCAGCTAAGTCTGTTGTCACATGATCAATATGATATTTATTTGCAACTTTTTGGGTTGGCTCTAATGTACGGCCTACTAATGAAATTACTTCAACACCATCAATATTCTGAATTCCATCCAGATGTTTAATCCCAAATGCCCCGGCGCCCGCTAAACATATTTTCATAATTTATAATCCTTTACTTCAATTTCAGGCAACTTTTGAATAATATAATCCGCATGTTGCTGGTATTCTTTGTCGTGCACTTTCAATTTTAACTCCCCGACAGTCTGCTGCCAAAAAGTAGTAGCTTTCGCCATTTTTCCATCGATTCCTAGTTGATGTAACATGCTAAGAACTTCACGCATTTCAGCCGCACGACGCTCCCCATGTACCGTAACCCGGTTCAATGCATAAGACATCCGCCTTCGCCATTTAATCTCTGGATCACTAACCTCAAGTGAATCAAAAACTTGCTCTTCAACTCCAGCTTTGCGTGCAGCTAATAGACATTCGATCAATAGTGCTTCAAAACCCTTAACCATAATACTTCGCATCATCTTTATAGAGGATGCAGTACCCACATCCCCTTGAACAATTGTAGGGATCATATTTAGCTGTAAAAATACATCCGCACCTTTCTGTGAATGCAAACCACTAATCAACATAGGGGTTCTATGTTTTAGTGTGTGTATTGGAGACATTATGGCTACATCTATATAAATAGCTTCGTTTTCAGATAATATCTTACAAGCTCGTTGCTTTGTCTGCGGAGCACAACTGTTACAATCAAAATAAATTGCCCCCTTTTTAATATAAGGTGCGGCAGACTCCGCAACCAACAATGTTTGATCGGCAGTCACGAAAGAAAACACAAGATCCGCCCCATTTAACGCATGTTCAAGGCTTTCACACCCCCGAATTTCAGCTTTTACATATTCAGCCTCTTTTATCTCCCTTACAGAAATTAAAGAATGCTGTGTCTTTATATCAAAAGCACATATATCTACCGACATAGCAGTTTTCCAGCCTTCAATCATAGAAGACGCAACCTCCCCGAAACCGATCAAAGCGATTTTATACATTACCAAAACACATTTTTTGCTTTAACCTCCATTACAAAATCGAGTTTGTTGCTTGCTTGAAATGTAATGCTTATCAGGGAAACCCCATTATTAGAAATAAGAATATAGCCTTAGCTATTCAATTTATGAATAGCCAAGATACAATACGTTAATGCTCTGCCGTTTTCCCCGCACGACGCAAAAGATTTAGAAATTCATTCTGCGAGGCAGTCGGCCGCCAATCTCGACGTACTGTTATTCCAATAAGTCTTTTCTTCGTGTCCGCATTCAATGGTAACGAATGTATTAGTCCTACCTTTTCATCCACGATCACTTGATGGGTAGAAACTATTGCAATTCGGTCACTCGCAAGTAATAAGCTACGTAAAAGAATAAAAGAACTAGTCTCAACAATTCTATTAGGACACACAATATTTTTTTCACGGAATAAATTTTCAAATAAAACCCTTGTTGGTGTTTTCTTCGGTGGAACAATCCAGGGATATTGAGCAAGGTCGCTAACAGAAACATTCTTTTGTTTTACAAGTGGGTGATCTCTGCGAACCACAAGGGTGAGGCTTTCTTCAAACAACCCTTCCTGAAAAACATCTTCAACAGGGTTTGGCGAACGTAAAGCACCTAGTAAAAAATCAAGTTCACCATGACGTAAGCTGTGCAAAAGGTCATCATAAGGTCCATCTACAACTTTTATTTTTGCTTCAGGATGTTTCTTTGTATGTTCAATTATGGCTTTCGGAAGAATGTAAGAGCGCGCCAAAGGCATCGTCCCAATAATAATTTCACTCGAATCCAATTGACAAAACTCTGCAATTTCTCCAATCCCTTGCAATAATTCTGCAAAAGCTAATTTGGCACATAAAACAAGAGGTTTTGCGGCCAAAGTTAATTCGATACCATGACGAGATTTAACAAATAAAACTATTCCTGTTTGAAATTCCAAATCACGTGCCGCACGGTGCAAAGAAGGTTGAGTAATTCCTATAGAACGTGCAGCAAGGCTGAAATTTCCAGCATCCGCAACGGCGATTAGTGCTCTAAGTTGAATATTTGTAATTCGCTTTTCAACACCGTAAATAGAATTGGCATTTTTCTTTAACCCAATTATTGCGGATTCTTTTACACCAGCTTTAATTAAATTAAGAGCTCTATTTACCCTATCAAGAAAAAGAGTGCCTTCAGTAGTAACAAACATTCCGTCATTACGGCGCTCAAATAGAAGAATTCCTAGGGTGGATTCCAATTTCGCGATAGCTTGAGTAATAGCGGGTTGCGACAGAAAAATTATTGGAGAAGCCTGACTAATACTTTGACATCTGGCAACCTCTCGGAAGGCCCTAAGGTGCCTTAGATTTGGAATAAAACTTTTCATAATTTTCTGCCTATTTTGACGTTATATACCTAAATATCTCAAATTTAAATATAAATGCTATAGCAAAATCTTATAGCCGTCGAGTATAATTGAAATAGGAATATGAAAAGGGATAGGAAATAATGTCTAAGAGATTCTCTGGAATTTAAGAAAAAGGAAACTGTTGTGAAGAAAAAAACAGCCTTGGTAATTAGCGCCCATGCGGCAGATTTTGTTTGGCGGGCGGGAGGTGCAATAGCACTTCATCAGAAGAAGGGCTATGAAGTAACTATTGCTTGTCTATCTTTTGGGGAGCGAGGTGAATCTGCCAAACTTTGGAAGCAAGAAGGCTGCACACTCGAAAAAGTTAAGATTGCGAGAAGAAAAGAAGCTGAAGAAGCTGCAAAAGCCCTAGATGCGCATGATATTAAATTTTTTGATGTTGGGGATTACCCTCTTAAAATGGAGAATGAGGATAAATTAAAACTAGTGGATCTTATGCGCAATATTCAGCCTGATTTCATGATAAGCCATTCAAAGTATGATCCATATAACACTGATCATATGTACACTACAGAAGTAGTCATGGAATGCCGTATGATTGCCCAGGCTTGGGGGCATAACCCCGGTGAAAAAGTTTTGGGAGCACCACAACTTTACCTTTTTGAACCTCACCAGACAGAGCAAATGGGATGGAAGCCAGACATTTTTCTTGATATTTCCGAAGTGTGGGAACAAAAACGCGCCGCCATAGAATGCATGAAAGGTCAAGAACACCTTTGGAATTTTTATACTAATGTTGCAGAGAATAGAGGCAACCATTACCGGCGAAATTCTGGCGGTCAGGCTGGCGGCAAAGTCGCGAAGTATGCAGAAGGGTTTCAATCTGTTTACCCTCGCACGACGGAGTTACTTTAATGAATGTTGTAGTTCAGAATATTGAAAGAGCTGATAAGTCAGTTATTGAAGGGCTTGGTAAATGTGGAGTTGCGACAGTACATGAGGCTCAGAAAAGAAAAGGTTTAATGGCCTCTTACATGAAGCCTATTTTTTCTGGAAACCGCCTAGCAGCATCAGCTATAACCATCTCATCGCCGCCCGGTGATAACTGGATGGTTCATGTGGCAATAGAACAGGTAAAAGAAGGTGATATTCTGGTCTTAGCTCCCACATCCCCTAGCGAAGATGGTTATTTTGGTGATTTACTCGCGACTTCCATGCTAGCTCACGGTGGCGTAGGCCTGATAATAGAAGCAGGAGTCCGAGATATTCATGACCTAAAAGAGATGAATTTCCCTGTGTGGTCTAAAGCCATTTCCGCACAAGGTACCGTAAAGGAAACTTTGGGCTCTGTGAATATTCCGGTGGTATGTGGGGGGGTAGTTATAAATCCAGGTGACATAATTGTTGCTGACGACGATGGTGTTTGTGTTGTTCGTCGTGAAGAAGCCTCTGAAGTGTTAAGAGCTTCACTTGCCCGAGAAACTAACGAAAATGAAAAACGCATTCGATTACAAACAGGTGAACTAGGGTTAGATATGTATAATATGCGTAATAAATTAGCAGACAAGGGTCTGAAATATGTTTAAATCTGTGCGTTGCATGTGGATGCGTAGTGGCACCTCAAAAGGAGGGTACTTTCTTGCAGAAGATCTCCCGAAAGACATCGCTATACGAGACCAATTCCTACTGTCAATTATGGGGTCACCAGATCAGCGGCAAATTGATGGAATGGGCGGAGCAGACCCACTCACTTCCAAAGTTGCTCTAGTTAACTTATCATCTCGCGAAGGCATTGATGTGGATTATCTTTTTTTACAGGTAGTTGTCGATAAATCCATAGTCTCAAGCACTCAAAATTGCGGCAATATTTTAGCAGGCGTGGGTCCATTTGCAATTGAAAGAGGGCTCATTCCTGCAAAGAATAACGAAACAACTATAAATATTTTTATGGAGAATACTGGGAAAATTGCAATAGCAAAAGTAAAAACCCCTAAAGGTATTGTATCCTATGAAGGAAAAACTCACATTGATGGTGTTCCAGGAAAAGCAAGTCCAATACAACTATTCTTCAAGGACATGGCAGGTTCAACTTGCCGTTCCTTATTACCCACAGGTAATGTAGTTGACGTGATAAACGGGATCGAAGCAACATGTATTGATAATGGCATGCCTACTGTGGTGATCTTAGCAAAGAATCTAGGTATAATCGGAGATGAAACTCGACAAGAATTAGACGATAACTTAGACCTTAAAGAAAAGTTAGAATCTATTCGTTTGAAGGCAGGTTCCATGATGAATCTTGGCGATGTAAGGAAAAAAACAATACCAAAATTATCATTAGTTAGCGCTCCATATGACGGAGGAATGATATCAACGCGTACCTTTATTCCACATAGGTGCCATGCTTCGATTGGGGTGTTGTGCGCCAATAGTGTCGCAACAGCATGTATTCTCAAGGGTTCAACTGCGGAAAAACTAGTTGAAGGTTTAGCTGGGCGAAAATTAGAAATAAAAATAGAACACCCCTCAGGAAAAACGACTGTAGTTCTCAAGCTAGATGAAAATGGTAACGTTGAGGAAACCGGCCTTTTACGAACAGCACGCAAATTATTTGATGGTGAAATATTCGCCTAATTATCTTTTTAAAGAAAGAGTAGTAATGTAATGAATGTACCTCTTCATCCTACGACTATAAACCCAAACCCTACGAAACCCCATTTCAAAGTTCCGCCAGGCGCAGTGGACGCACATTGCCATGTTTTTGGTCCTGAAAAAATGTTTCCTTACGCACCAGAACGTAAATATACACCGAATGATGCTCCCAAGGAAAAGTTATTTGCTTTGCGTGATTATCTTGGTTTTGAGCGAAATGTAATCGTTCAAGCATCTTGTCATGGCTACGATAATTCAGCACTTGTAGATGCCCTGGAAACAGCAGGAGAATTAGCACGCGGAGTGGCTATTATCGACCCCGAAATTAGCGATAAAGAATTAGATGCATTAAATAAGGCTGGGGTTCGAGCTGTCCGATTTAACTTTATTAAAAGGCTAGTACAGGCGTCATCCGCAGAAAGTTATTTAAGCATTGCAAACCGAACAGCAGCTCTTGGTTGGCATAATGTCACATATTTTGAAGCACCCGATTTAGAAGAATTAATGCCGTTCCTTAAACAATTACCTAATATAGTAGTGATAGATCATATGGGAAGACCCAATGTGGCTGACGGCATAGATCACGATGATTTTCAGAGAATTTTAAATTTCATGGACGAAAATAAAAATTTCTGGATTAAGGTAACTTGCCCAGAACGTTTGAGTATTGCAGGATCGGATTATTCAGCAGTAGTGCCATTTGCCCGCACCTTAGTAGAACGTTTTCCCGATAGGGTGCTCTGGGGAACAGATTGGCCACACCCAAACATGAAATCACATATTCCTGATGATGGTCTTTTGGTTGACTTCATAACAAAGATAGCGACTACAAATTCGTTACGTCAAAAATTGTTAGTGGATAACCCCATGAAGTTATACTGGGGACAAGGATAACCTCATGACAACGGACTATAATGAACAATTCAAAGATATTCCAGGAACAATTGTGTTTGATGCAAACCAATCACGATTAGGTTATCACCTTAACATGTTTTGCATGTCTTTAATAAAGGCTGAAAATAGAAAAGCATTCAAAGATGATGAATTAAGTTATTTGAAAAAATACCCTATGACTAACGAACAACGTCAAAGTGTACTTGATCGTGATCTTAATAGGATGCTAGCCCTAGGAGGTAATATTTATTTTCTTGCTAAAATTGGAGCCTGTGATGGCCTATCATTCCAACAGATGGCTGCCAGCATGACTGGGTTAACACTAGAAGAATACAAACAAATGATGCTCGAAGGAGGGCGTTCAATTCAAGGAAATCGAAAAATAACTGAGAATACGAATGATAAATAAAGCAAAAATTACTGCTGGGCTTGGTACCTCCCATGTGCCGGCTATAGGCGCTGCGCTCGATAACGGCAATTCAAACGATCCATATTGGAAACCTGTTTTTGAGGGTTATGAATTTACCAAAAAATGGATTGCTGAACAAAAACCAGATGTAATTATTTTAATTTATAATGATCATGCAACGGCTTTTAGCCTAGATATAATACCTACTTTCGCAATTGGGTGTGCCGAATATTTTCAGCCAGCAGATGAAGGCTGGGGACCACGTCAGGTTCCTGTGGTTAATGGTCATCCACGCCTAGCATGGCATATTGCACAATCAACTATTCTGGATGAATTTGATATGACAATCGTCAATAAGATGGATGTCGATCATGGTTTGACTGTGCCACTTTCCCTTTTGTTTGGACAGCCCGAACTTTGGCCCTGCAAGGTAATTCCATTAGCGGTCAATGTTGTACAATATCCTCCTCCAACAGGTAACCGATGTTATAATTTGGGAAAGGCTATACGTAAGGCTGTTGAATCATTTGATGAAGAACTCAATGTAATAATCTGCGGAACTGGCGGAATGTCTCATCAATTACAAGGACCACGCGCAGGTTTAATAAACAAAGAATTTGACACAAAATTTCTTGACCTTTTGAGTGCTAACCCCAAAGCTTTAGTTGATATGCCTCATGTAGAATATATACGAGAAGCAGGTTCGGAAGGTATCGAAATGATAATGTGGTTAATTATGCGAGGGGCTTTAAAAGAAGAGATCACCGAACTTTATCGTTTCTATCATGTGCCCGCATCCAATACTGCAGTTGGCCACATCATTTTTAAAAATGAATGAAACTTAGTTAATTATAAAACATTAAATTCAAGCAGAAGGAGGATAAATAAAATGAATAATGAAGAACTTTTAGAAAATACAACAGAAATTTTTAAAGCATTAGGGTCAAATAATTTTGGACAAACATTATTAGACACAATTCATACACAAGTGCCATTCGATGGTTCTGTTATCATTTTATTTCATCCTCAACATTGCCCCATTATTCTGCAAGAGAAACTTTCAAAGCTTGATAAGAAAGTGTTTTGGAAAATTTACATGGAAGGATTTTATTTATTTGATCCTTTTTATAAATTATGTCTGCAGGGTAAAAAAGGAATGTTCCACTTACCAGATATCCTTCCACAAGAGTTTTTCAGCAGTAAATATTTTAAGCAATATTTCAGACCGGCCGAACTTAAAGACGAAATAAATTATATATTTCAGACGAGTAGTGAAATATCCGGTCTTCTTTGTATTTCCAGGTCAACTGCGATGAAAAAATTCAATAGAGAAGAAAAAAACAAACTTCAGGATCTGGCAAAGTTTATAGACACGGTCATCACACGTCATTTGGAAATTGGTAATATAAATTTTGTGAATAAACAGTTTAATTCACAACCTTATCTAGAAGAACCTACAACGTTATTTATGCCTAATAATAAAATCCTTACACGCAGGGAAAACGAGATTTCTTTATTAATGCTGCGTGGTTTGTCTTCAAAGGCTACGGCAAATATCTTAAATATATCTCCCGCGACAGAAAACACTCATCGCAAAAACATTTATAAAAAAATGAAAGTAAATTCACATGCTGAACTTTTAGCAAACGTTTTGGAGAAATATTCTAAAACACATACTCATGTTGCTAATAACGAGATCAGGAAAGTTAGCTAGTATAATAAATTATAACTCATTGTTACAAATCATTATGATTTAACATATGTTTAGCATCTCTTTTTTCGATTACTCAGTAGTGGTGTCAGAGCTATATATTACATATATTTTTGTATATCCTTCGGTCTCCCATATTCCAGACCACTCTTTCTGTATTACTACTGATTCTCCAGCATTGATGGTTTGCGAAGATCCATCTTTAGATGTTAATTTTACACTTCCCTCGAGAAAATACATAAATTCATCAACCCCATAGCCATCGGTTATCTCAAACCTACCCGGCCCAGCTTTGAACATCCCAGTCTCTAACTTCTTGTCGCTAGACTGATTGGTCAGTACATCCAAAGTCGTTGAACCACCGTCTCGTTCTGTCTTAACCATAGTTTGACGTTCAAAAATTTTCCCAGCGATCTCTTCCTTTGACATCTTTGAAGGTATTATAACGTCGTCTGCAATACTTACTTCTGTAAACAAAACCATAATAGAACAGGTAATAATTATTGAATAAACTCTACATAATTTTTTCATACTATATTCCTCATTAATATATTTTTTGAATTCCGGCTCACAATGATAGAGTGTCCTTTCTAACGAAAGGACACTCATAACTTATATTTAATAATGGGTAATTTTTAAGACATTATTTAAAACTTGTAACCTAACCTTGCCCCAAAAGTGCGCGGCCTTGCAGGATTGATGCCCGTTCTTACATATGGAGAGCCAGTTACTCCTCCCACGGCATTGCTATCAGTTAGCGCATCATAACCTTCATTATTCAGTAGGTTTTCAACATATAGTTTTACAGACCACCCTTTATCAGAAACAAATCCTGCAGAAAGAGCCATATCAGTGACGCCTGTATTACTGAGCCTCCCTGGATTCTTCACACCTTGTTCCAACGAATAGATTAGATCCATTCCCCATTCACCATTTTTCACGGGAATATGAACATTAAGTGCACCAAAAAAGGTCCATTCCGGAGCACGCAAAGGATTACCCTCACAATCATTTGGGTTGGCAAGGGTGCAGACGTCTTGAGCTCCAGTTAAACTCGAATCCAATAAAGACCCGCCTACTTGTCCTGAAATAAAGTCATTGAATATCACGGAAGCCGATCCTTCCACTCCAATGGCTTTTACCTTTCCTATGTTTCCAATCCTAGGAAGAATTTCACCAACAACAGTATAAACTTCTTGTAAATCTTTATATTTATAATGGAAGACATTTGCATTTAATCGCGCGCGACCATCCAACACAGTTGCTTTAACTCCTAATTCATAAGCGACAACCGTTTCTGCACCATAACTGGTAGGCACTCCCCCTGCTCCTAAGATAAAACTTGGAAAACCGCCAGATTTAGAACCAGTAGAAACAGTTCCGTAGAGAAAAACATCTTCATTTAAATCGTAATGCATACCTACTCGCCAAGAGACCCGGTTCCAATCTCCCTTACCTGTTACCGGAAATGGTGTTTGAGGGGCTTGAACCCCACCTCCAAAGCGGGAATCAACAGGCAGCGTCTCTTGTGTGAATTCTTTACTATCATGGGTATAGCGTACACCGCCATTTATCTCCAAAGCATCAGTAAGAGAATAACTTAAATCCAAATATGCAGAATAGCCTTGAAATTTACCAACAGTCCTATTTCTATCGTTGATTTGACCGTTTGCGCTAGGTACAAAGATGTCTCCATAATAGGCCGCTGCATAACTACAAGTATCTCCCCAATAAATACCACAATATACTTCTTCTGCTTGCTGACCTAAAAATGTAGTATCAATATCTTCTTTATAGGCGGATGCACCGACATACCAACTTAATGGGTCATCTGTATCAGAAGCTAAACGAAACTCCTGCTCATAATATTTACCTTTTTGATCCTGTTGATAGTAAAATAATTCAACATCGGTACCATCAAAATCTTCGCCATAGCTATAAGTATGGTCTTTATAACCAGTAAATGAGGAAAATGTCATGTTTTCAAACTGGTAATCAAGCAATAATCCGGTACTGAATACTTCACCTTTCTCAAACCCAATGGTATCGAAAGAAACCTCACGCCTATTTGCTGATGGGGCGGTAGGCGGTGCAAAATTGCCTGTATTATTAGCAATAGCATTTAAATTATCCCACCCTTGACCATTACCTAAGGCGCGGTATACGGTGCCGTCTTGAACACGGTCCTCATATTCAAATATTAAATCTGCCGTTAAAGAGTCAGTATTCAAATTAAAAGATACTCTCAAGGCGTCTTTATTATGGGCCAACAAGTCTTGGCCATTAACTAAGTTTTTAATCCAACCATTCTCTTCTGAATGGTAAGCTGCTACTCTCACACCTAAAACATCACTTAGAGGAAGATTAACTGCACCTTCTCCAACGATAACCCCTCTTTCACCAACATCCAATTCACTATATCCACTAATTTCATCTGGATCAGCCTTAGTGGTATGGACGCTTATTGCACCTGAAATGGCATTACGTCCAAAAAGAAAGCCTTGGGGGCCGCGTAATATTTCAATATGTTCTACATCAAACAAGCTTGTTACGGCCGCTCCATTACGGCCTTGATAAAACCCGTTTTTATAAACTCCGATGGAAGGATCCCCACCGTTACCAAAATCATTAGTCACAATGCCACGAACTGCTATTGTATCAAGAAAACTATCCTGGCTGTTACCTGAGATTCCTGGGGTGATTTTTACCAGGTCTTTAATATCATTAAGGTTAGCAGTTCTCGCAAAATCACCGCTAACTACACTAATAGCAAGTGGAGTTTTCATAATTGAATTTGGACGTTTACCTGATACGACAATAATATCCGTCATGTTAGAATTCACACTGTTTTGTGTGTCAGCTTCTTGTCCCCATACGCTTGGAGTACTGGCCATTATTGCAATAAGTGATGCGCCACTTAAAGAAATAAGTTTCTTTTTTGTGTATTTATCTACCATTATATAATTTTCCTCGCCTAAGATTAATAATTTTTTTCTTATTAACACAGTGAACCAATCAACCACTTACAACAATACCGTATTTGCGGTATAAAGCCTTTAATTGTGGCTCAATTTCATTTTAAATAGTGTCTTTATACATCTATTCCACACTTCACCAATTCATCTACCATCGGCGCTAATTGGTTTTCATATTTTCTCCATCGATCAATAGAACGTGAATGGGCAGGTTCCCTAACCTGAACAGTACTTGCTGTGGCGACAAGAACGTCTTGTTTATGAAAATTAAGACATCTATCCTCCCACGGCAAATCCATATAATCGATCATTTTCTTCGCATTACTTTCAATATCTCGCACCACTTCTTCATACTCAATATCCAAGAAACGACCGGGAAAACGTTCGCGCCAACATTCCATCAAATGATAGTATCTAGCATGATGCCGCGCCATTTCTCTTTGATTATAAGAATGACCATAAGCATCAGAAAATAATTGCTTGTAACTAGCGAAACATGCATCCATTGGATTACGTTTTACATGTATTATTTTAGCATTAGGGAAAGCTTTTAATATGAGTGGAATAAACCGATAATTCGAAGGCATTTTGTCAACAAAATGAGGTAAATCGCCTCTCATTTTCTCAGAAGTTTTTAAATACATTTCACCAATTTTCTTTCCGCTTAACTCTGCAGTCTGGCGTATAAATTCCGATGAAAACCATTCTGGATTTCGGTGATCAGCCAAACGCCGAAGAGACATTGAAAATTGTTGTAACTCTCCTGCTGAATGAATTAAAGAATGGCTACTAACAACCCTTTCGATGAGAGTACTTCCTGTACGAGGTTGCCCTAAAATAAAGACTGGTGATACATCTTCACATCCCTCTTCTTGTGACGCCAACCACTCTTTAGTAAAGGTTTTTTCAAGCACTTCAAATGCAGCACTCTCGGCTTCTTCGTTATATTGTATTATTGAACGCCTCGCATTCGCACCATTTTCAAATGCGGAAAATGCTTTCTCCCATTCTTGTAAATCTTCATATTCTTTACCGAGGGCATAATATAAAAAAGCAGAATCTGCGGGTTGCAAACCATCTTGCTTAGTTAACCGTTCAAGTTCGTCAACATGTTCGTAAGTTTTTGCTTTACGCGCCGTAGCAAGAATAAAATGGCTTTGTGAATGGTCTGGAAACTGTTTAAATACCTTCTTCAAATTTGCTTTGCATTCTTCAATTTTTCCTAAATAAAGCAAGCTATAGGCATGGTTTACAGTATAAGGTAAGTTATCGGCATTAGTAGCGGATGCCTTTGATTGCCAAAATTCTGCGCTTTGATAATCACCCAGTTTTGTATAAATATAACCCATTAGACTTTGAACAACATGATTATCGCAATCATATTTTACAGCTTCTTTCAAAGCTTGGTCCGCTCGATTGATTTGCCCAGAATCTATAAATTCTTTAGAAAGATGAACCCAAGCAGCCGAATGGGTTTTATCCAAGGTGGTGACGGAACCAAAAGCTTGAATAGCGGTTTTCCTATCTTTTCTTTCCAACGCAATTAAGCCGACTAAGAAATGCGCTTCTACCAAATCAGGTTTGCTTTTAAGCAATTTATGACATATTGCAGAGGCTTCTCTAATGTTGTTTTCTTGAAGCGCCTTAAATCCATCATTTAATGCATCCTGCATCCAAGACTGAATACTAGGTATAGATAAATTGACCATTTAATGTTCCAGTTTTAAAATTTTAACGTCTCACGGCAATTCACACAGAGCTCTCTATGTATCATAATCATGAGTTTAATCCCCCCATCAAACAATATTTGATTTCTGTGTAATCTTCTATTCCGTATTTTGACCCTTCACGGCCAATACCAGATTGCTTTATCCCGCCAAAAGGCGCAACCTCAGTAGAAATAATACCTTCATTAATGCCAATGATACCATATTCCAAAGCTTCAGCCACACGCCATACACGTCCTAAATCACGACTATAAAAATAAGCGGCCAGGCCGTATGGTGTATCGTTAGCCATTCTGATTACTTCGTCTTCATCTCTAAATTTAATGACCGTGGCAACAGGACCAAATATTTCAGAGTTGGTAATAGCCATATCCATCGTAACATCGGTAATCAGTGTCGGGGTATAATAATTTTCACCTGCGTGATGTTTTTGTCCACCCACAACAACTTTAGCGCCGCTTGTTTTCGCGCCCTTAACCAAGGCATCAATTTTTTGCATAGCAACTTCATTAATAACCGGGCCAATTTCCACACCATCGTCGGCTCCGTTACCGACCTTCAAGGCATTAATTGCTTTGGAGAATTTCTCGATAAACTCACTATGAACATCTTCATGGATAAAAAAGCGATTAGCGCATACGCATGTTTGACCCGCATTACGGTATTTTGAAACCATTGCCCCGGCAACAGCAGCATCAATATCAGCATCATTAAAAACGATAAAGGGCGCATTCCCTCCAAGTTCCATGCTGACTTTCTTAACGGTGCTTGCCGATTGTTGCATTAAAAGCTTCCCTACCGCCGTTGAACCGGTAAATGTTATTTTCCGTATTATAGGATGAGACGTGAATATAGACCCAATACGTGCAGGTTCAGTTGTTGTAATGACCTTTAAGACATGATCAGGCAATCCTGCTTTTTTTCCCAATACTTCAAGCGCAAGCGCAGATAACGGCGTTGCTTCAGCAGGTTTAACGAGTACTGTGCACCCAGCAGCAAGAGCCGGTGCAACCTTACGGGTGATCATTGCTAATGGAAAGTTCCACGGCGTAATCGCAACAACAACACCAATAGGCTGTTTAAGTACTAATATGCGTTTGCCGGCAGCATGGCTGGGAATAACATCTCCGTATAGACGTTTACCTTCTTCAGCGAACCATTCAATAAATGATGCAGCGTAAGCCACTTCACCACGTGCTTCAAATAATGGCTTTCCACATTCTGCAGTAATGATCTGCGCAAGTTCTTCAGTATGATCAAGAACCAGCTGATACCATTTTCGTAATATCGAAGCTCGGTCTTTTGCCGTTTTATTAGACCATAATTTAAAGGCCTTTTCAGCCTCTTCAATATGCTGATGAGTTTCTGTATCTGTATAGTCTTTTACAGTCGTAATTTTCTTGCCAGTAGCCGGATTATTTACAATTAATCCTTTTGGTAGGTTGATATAACCAGCGACCATGTCTAATAAGTTATGCATTTTGGTCTCCATTTTTATTAAGTTACATGGGATAAATTCGAATTATTGTTCAGATTTTTCTGTTATTTCTTTTGTTTCCTGCTGCCACTGAAACAAATTCATTTCAATAAAAGCAAAAGCTAAAATCCATAAAAACGCATCCCAGAAATCTAATAAATCGCCCAATAACCCCCAATAAACAGCGCATATAATTAACGTGCTATAAAGAACAAATTTTATATTTTTGCTAACCTGCAGTAACGTTCCTTTAAGCATGCCCTTAAGTTGGAACCAAACATCAATTTCGAGAATTATTACAACCCCGATCCACGCACCAGCATTAATCACATCTACCCAAGCAAGCCTTTGTGTCGCGATTAATTTATCAGCGTCAGCAATCAAGTTTTGCCCTGTTAATTTAAACAGTTCCATACCCTGAAGACTTAAGCAATTTTCAGCATTCAAAATTGAATATTCATCAATGATATCGATTTTTGCAAGCTGCCCATCTATCATGCTACAAATATCTGTAACAGGAAAAGAAACAAACCCGTAAAACAACATCATTTTAGAGATATAGCCATAAAACGCATAAACGATAATGCAATAACAAACACCGCGCGTGCCCATTAAGCCCCATTTTAGAAAGTTGTTTTCCAACGCTTCGTCAGAAAGCACCCATGTTTCCAACTCAAACAACAACAACAAAATTACCCAGTTGAAAGTATCAATAGTAGCAGTGAAGGCTGAAATAACATCTGATAAAGGCACCCCATTTTGAAATGTATGCGATGAAGCAGCCCAGTCTTCTTGAAAAAATAAATAAGTATTCAAAATCAGAAGGGCATATATCGCATACTTAAAAAGAACATACAGTTTTTCCCAAAACATCTTATTTCCAGATATCATAATATTATTTCATCCTATCTCAGCACATAATTATTTTTATTAAAATAAATCCTTAATTCGGTAATAAAGCATTCCTAATGCAACCATCTGGTGGCCGGCCCACTTCGGTACTGGCAATTTTGTTTGCTTGGCTTTTGCAAAAAAATCAAATCGCTCCATCTGTCCTGTAATTGCATCACTTAAAATTTCGCTTACAATATGGGTGCTATTAACCCCGTGACCGCTATACCCTTCTGCATAATAAACATTATCATTGATACGCCCGACATGTGGTGTTCGGTTAATTACGACACCAATCATGCCGCCCCATTCATAATCGATCCTGACATCTTTTAACTGAGGAAAAGTTTTCAGCATAAAAGACAGCATGCTGTCTTTTATGCTTTTCGGGTCGCGTCCTGAATAAGTACACTGACCACCGAAAAGCAACCTCTTATCCGCAGACAACCGGTAATAATCAAGAATTTCATTTACATCACAAATGGCGATATCCTTAGGCATAATCTCCTTTGCCACTTCATCATCCAGTCGTTCTGTTGCAATAATATATGTTCCTGCGGGAAATAGCACACCACCTAGTTTTTTCTGTTCTAAAAGATGATATGCATTACCCGCTATCACCACTTTATCCACCCTGACCTGTCCATGCTTCGTTTTAACAACG
>JAESUD010000042.1 GCA_016763335.1 Emcibacteraceae bacterium
CTTTTTTGGTATTTATCCTTATCTTGCCATCGCAATAATGGTTGGTGTTACCATCATGCGTTATGACCGTGATCAATATACCTGGAAAGCAGACAGCAGTCAGCTTTTGCGCTCAAAAGGTATGCGTATTGGCAGCAATCTTTTCCATATTGGCATAATTTTGTTGTTCTTTGGCCATTTAGTCGGCCTGTTAACTCCGGAACCCGTATATCACCTTGTAATGACTGCTGGTGCTAAACAGCTTATGGCGATGATCGCAGGCGGTATATTTGGCAGCCTTTGTTTTGTCGGCCTTACCATGCTGCTCTATAGGCGCCTGTTTGATAAACGGATCAGGGCAACAAGTAAGTTTTCAGATATTGCCCTTTTGTTTGTGCTTTATATTCAGCTCATACTCGGCCTTATAACAATTCCTTATTCAGCACAGCATCTTGATGGCTCATCGATGATTGCGCTTGCGAACTGGGCACAGCATATTGTGACATTCCGCAGCGGTGCTGCTGACTTTATTGTTCATGAAGCATGGGTATTTAAGGCTCATCTCGTGCTCGGACTTACAATCTTCTTGTTTTTCCCGTTCACCCGATTAGTCCATATGCTTAGCGCGCCGGTCAAATATCTGTTTAGAACAGGATATCAGATTGTTCGCCGCAGAGGAGGTGCATAATGCCTGTTTTTATTGATACGCATGAAATTACAGACGATCAGGTGCATGATGAAATGCAGCATCATCCGGCACCATCACTTGAAGAAGCGCGCCGGGAAGCATCTCGCGCACTGATTATCAAACATCTGTTAATGGATGCCGCCATCGAGCGTAAGCTCGTTACGGCGGCGGAGGTTAATGATATGGACAATGACAAGGAAGAGCTGCTCATCGAAACACTTCTGGATCAGGTCATTCAAGTACCGAGTGCCGACGAAGACACCTGCCAACGTTATTATGATCAAAATACTGACCGTTTTAAAGACAAAACCAGCGGTGAAACACTGCCTTACAAAATGGTTAAGGCGCACATAAAAACATTTCTCGAAGACAAAGGTCATCAGGCGGCTTTTAATGCCTTCATCGATCGTCTGATGGATAAAGTAAATATCGTAGGTATGGTCTAAATTCCCAGCCAATAGCTACTGATATGAGTTGAGGAAATAGCATTTCTATTTTTATAGTTAAGTTATTTCCTCAAACTTTTCGGACTTCCAATCATATTCGCTTAAATTTCCACTTTTAATATCAAAATACCAACCATGAAGCTTTAAACTGCCTTTTTTTATGGCGTCTTTGATCCAAGGGAAACTGGCCAGATTATTTAAAGAAATAAGGATCGCCCGTTTTTCACAAATTGTAACTCTCGATGCTTTTGTCATTGAAACTTTTTCAAGTTCGGTAAAATCACTGGCCTCTTCAACAATTTTCATCCACGGCCTAATAAAACTATATCCTTGGGTTTCATCAGAAATCGACTGGTCCATCAATGCGCCGATACCACCGCAACCGCTATGCCCCATAACGATAATATGTTCCACACGCAGGTGATTGACAGCAAATTCAATGGCCGCACTCGTACCGTGATAAGTCCCATCACCGTGCCCTTCTTCAAATGGCGGCA
Source organism: Emcibacteraceae bacterium (assembly GCA_016763335.1). Lineage (GTDB taxonomy): Bacteria > Pseudomonadota > Alphaproteobacteria > Sphingomonadales > Emcibacteraceae > Pseudemcibacter. The sequence continues at coordinate 1,611 of JAESUD010000042.1, forward strand.
CGACATTGGCCACATTCCTGATCATAAAAAGTTCGCCGAGCGCACTCCTAGTCAAAATCGCCGGATGAACCCGGCTATCACTACAAGCGACCATCATAACCTTTGGATTCTGTTCTTTACCCGCCACCTTAAGCCATTCTTTATTATCTTCGCCTAAATAATTGGCGCGAAATTCCCTATAGCCTGAAATTAACCGATCATATGCACTCATAATTCTGTCTTTTATCCTTTGTTTTTTTCACTTTAAAGTAAAATTTTGTAAATGAATATTGATTTGTGTCAAAAACAAACATAGAGAGTATGATAGACAAGCGTTTGAAATGCTTATTTGGAGATTAAAATGCCCGCACCAGAAAATAGCCAAAACTTCCCCCTCAAGGAAGCGCGTAGCTTAGTCGCCCATCTGATGGTGCGCAAAGCTCATATTTACTGGCTTGATCTATTGCTTAACTTAGGCCTTGGCTGGGGCGGGTTTTATCTTGTCGTTGTCACTCCCGCATTTACAGTTCTGAGCATTACCGCTTTTATTGTTTCGGCATTTTCCCTATATCGTGTGGCGATTTTTGTTCATGAAATTGTTCATATGAAAAAAGGTACGTTCCGAATATTTATAATTTTCTGGAATTTGGTTGGGGGAATGCCTTTGCTTATTCCGTCGTTTACCTATTACGGGGTTCATAATGATCATCATAAACGCGACACTTACGGCACTACAGAAGACGGCGAATATTTACCGTTTGGCGCAGAAGAAGGCTGGAAAATTATTGCTTATGTGTTTTTATCGCTGCTTTTACCGCTACTTTTCCTGTTGCGCTTTGCACTTTTAACCCCGCTAACATGGTTTAATAAAAATCTTGCGAATTATGTCTGGGAGCGTGCATCATCGCTTACGATTGATCTTAATTACCGCAGGCCACCGCCAACCAAACTAGACGGCAAATATTGGGGCCTTCAGGAACTTGGTGCTTGTGCTTATGCATGGATAGCAATCACCCTGATTTATCTGGATATTCTACCGCTTAAATTTGCCATCGTTTGGTATCTTGTCACTGTGCTGGTTTTTACTATGAATAGCCTAAGAACACTTGGGGCCCATGCTTATCGTAACCCGGGTGATGTTAAAATGACCGTTGCCGATCAGTTTCTCGATAGCATCGATGTAACCGGCGGAATTCTTTCACCCTTCTGGGCGCCAGTTGGCCTCCGGTACCACGCAACCCATCATTTGTTCCCACAAATGCCCTATCATTCACTAGGTACTGCACATGATTTGCTGGTTAAAGATCTTTCAAATAATGAGCTTTACCTAACGACGACGCGCAAAACATTGTGGCATGCGCTGGCAACATTATGGGAAGATTCTAAACTTAGCCAACGGAACTAGTATTGTGAATTTTTACGCCGGCAACTTTATTTAACAGATATAATCCAACCCCGAGCAGAACCATGCCCGGAATAAACACAAAACTGCTCTCCGTTAGCCCCGCAACGATATAACACACCACACAAATTGAGCCGTTAAAAAGCTCATACGGTAACTGTGTGCGTACATGATCGAACTGGCTACAACCCGCGCCGGACGCTGATAAAATTGTTGTATCCGATATGGGCGAGCAATGATCGCCAAACATCCCGCCAGAAAGAACAGCACCAATACAAACATGCATCGGCGCGCCAAGGGCGTGCGCCACCGCAATAATCAACGGCATCATGATGGCATATGTCCCCCATGATGACCCCGTGGCAAAAGACATAACAGCACCGAATAGAAACGCCAAAAGCGGTACTAAAAATGGTGCAAAATTCCCTTCGGCCAGTGAAATAATAAATTGGGCCGTACCAAGGTTTTTACCAACTGCACTCAATGACCATGCTAATACTAGAATAATCAAAATACTGGTCATTTTGCTTATGCCACCAAGGTAAATAATCATGCTTTCCTTAAAGTTTTTAACCCCATAAAGCATAAGCAATGCAATTAACGTCATGGAAGAATAAAAATAAGCGCTCGATAATGCGCCGCGAAAAGCAAGAGACGGAACAGGGTTTAACGGAAATCCAAGCGGTGCCAGTAAAAAGAGTAATACACCCAGCATCACCAAAAGAGGCAACCAGACAAAAATAGCTTTTGCTTTTGGGTGTGTCATATTTTCTGAAAGCTCAAGGCCGCTATCATCTTCCAAGGTTATTCCTTGCTGTGCCTTCTGCTCGGCGCGCGCCATCGGGCCAAACTCATACCCTGATATGGCCACAAGCGGCACCATCAATATGGCAAATATAGAATAAAACTGAAACGGGATGGCGGCGACAAACGCATCAAAGCTATTTTCGGTTAAGCCCAATTCTAAAAACTGCGATTCAATCAACGCCATTGCATAAACCCCCCAGCCAATAAACGGCACCAGAACCGCTACCGGGGACGCGGTCGTATCAATGATCCATGCCAACTTGACCCGCGATATTTTAAGTTTGTCTGTTATCGGGCGATATATAGGCCCGACAATCAGCGGCGTACCAAGATCGGAAAAGAATATCATAATCCCCGTCAACCATGTGGCGATCTGCGCTTTAAAGCGATTTGTAATGATGTGGGTCATGGTGGTGGCAAACGCCACCGCACCGCCGGATTTTTCCATTAGTGCCACAAGCCCGCCAATGAAACACATCAGCACAAGCATACCAGACTGGCTTGGCGATAACATCTGCGGTACAAAATAATCAGATACCATTAAACTAACGGTCATGATCGGATCAAAACCATTTAAAATTACCACACCTGTAAAAACGCCGCTAAAAAGCCCAATAATTACATTTTGGCTCCATACGGCGATCGCTAAAGTCAATATAATCGGTATGATGGAAATAAATCCATAATCTGCTGCTTCCAACCCTTCCCTCCTGTGTTATTTAGCTTATAGTAACGCAATAAAGAAATTTAGAAACAATAAATTTGTGCAAAAAATACGGGAGCAAAATTAATGAACAGATTAGTTAAACTGTTTAGCGTGCTGGGAATTATAATTATTGGTGCTTGCTCAAAAGACGAGCAAACATCTGGTCCAGACTATAACATCACCTATGATTTACATATTGCTGGCGGAACCATTGTTGATGGTTCAGGCGAGGCTTCATTTGCCGGGGACATATTGGTAAGTGGTGATAAAATCGCCTATGTCGGTGCCGTTAATGCCTCAAAAATACAAGCAAATCAAACGATTGACGCCACTGGAAAAGTTGTCTCACCCGGTTTTATTGACGCCCATTCCCACGGTGACCCTTTGCAAGCAAACAATGATCTTTTAAGAAACTTTCTGCGTCAAGGCATTACCACTGTCGTTTTAGGTCAAGACGGCACAAATCCCGGATATTTTCCAAGTGACGGCCCAGAACGGGATTTAGGATCTTTTAGCAAATGGATTGAACGGGTAAATCAGCAAGGCACTGGCCCTAATGTCGCAACACTTGTTGGACACGGCACGATTAGACGACTTTCTGGTGGTGGCGAAAAGGATAGAGTGACCTCAGAAGAACAAGTTAAAATGGAACAATTGTTAATTGACGCCATGAAGGCAGGCGCATATGGCTTAAACACTGGACTTGAGTATGTACCGGGCCGTTATGCAGACGCCGAAGAAATGGCGGGCTTGGCCATGGTTGTTGGTGCCAATGACGGTCTTATATCAAGCCATGTCAGAAACGAAGATGATGATATTGTTCACCAATCAATCGCGGAACTTCTCGAGCAGGGAAAATACGCCCGGGTCAACGCGTCTCATATTAAAGTTGTCTACGGCAAAACCCGCGCGCAAGGTGACGCCGTTTTAAAACAACTTCGTGATGCTCGCGCCGAAGGTATTCAAGTCACAGCCGATGTCTACCCCTACCTCGCCAGCTTTGGTGATATGAGCTATCTTTATCCCGAATGGGCCAAACGTGAAGGTGAATTTAACGATGCCGCCATCAATCGCCGTGAAGAATTTGAAGAATTCCTGCGCGCTAAAATCATTCGCCGCAACGGCCCCGGCGCCATCCTTATTTCAAACGGAGAATATTCCGGCAAGACACTGGCAGAAATTGTTGCCATTACCGGAAAAACACCCGAAGCGCAGATCATTGATTTGGACATAATGGCCCGGCAACCGCCCATTTCATTATGACCAAAGAAACACAGGACGCTTTCATAACCGCCCCTGATGTTTCCATATCAACGGACGGCAGCCCGACCATGCGCCACCCCCGTTCATTCGGATCATTTCCAAAAGTAATCGAGGAATATGTGGTGCGTGACAAGCTTATGACGATAGAGATGACCATTAATAAAATGACCGGTCAAACCGCCAATATATTTGACATTCTGACCCGTGGTTTGCTTAAGCCGGGAATGGGCGCTGATATCCTGGTCATAGATCTTGAAAATGTAAAAGCCAATACCACATGGACCGATATATATGCAGAACCCACAGGTTTTGATTATGTTATCGTCAATGGTCATATCACAGACACCACAGCAAAATCGTCCGAGCCAACTTTTGGTCGCGTGCTACTTAAACATATGGGGGACTAAGACATTGATAAAACATGCCTTTATATTATTAGCCGTCATGACGTCATTTATTATGACGGGCGTAAGTCATGCCAATGATGCCGACGATTTAAAAGAACAAATCGCAGACCTTAAAGACCAGATCAGCAATATGCGTCATTCTTTTTCATCATTAAGCAAAGGCATATCGGACATTATGATGCACAACATTATGGGTGACGTTGCCTATATAGAAAAAGTGCGATTAACCGGCCCGGCCGTTGGTAAAAAACACAAGTTTTCCGGTGACGGCGAACAAAACCCGCTTTCACTAACCAACCCGTTAAAATTCACCGCCTATATCTTTTTCCCCAAGGATATTGACCCGGATAAAAAATACCCGCTTTTGGTTTTCCCTCATCAGGGGGTCCATGCAAGCTTTAATGTTGAAAATGGTCAGCTATACCGCGAACTGATCGCTCAGCAATATATTATCATTGCCCCCGATTACCGCGGCAGCACCGGATACGGCAGAAAATTTTATGAAAGCATTGATTACGGCGGCAAAGAAATTGCCGACATTAAAGCCGCCCGTGATTACATGGTGGAAAATTACGCAGTCGTTGATCAAAACCGCGTTGGCATTATGGGGCATAGCCATGGCGGGTTGATCACCCTAATGAATTTATTTGAATATCCTGACGCGTATAAAGTTGGCTTTGCCGATGTTCCTGTTAGTGACCTTGTCGCAAGAATGGGTTATAAAACCCAAGGATACCGCGAGCTTTATGAAACAGAATATCATATTGGTGAGAGCGCATTTGAAAATCATGATGCCTATATCGAACGTTCCCCCGCGTGGAACACTCACAAACTTGAAACACCGTTAATGGTTTACGGTAATACCAATGATGATGATGTGAATATTCTTGAAATTCGCCATCTGATTAAATCATTAAAGGCCGACGGCAAAGACTTTACCTATAAGGAATTTGAAAATATTCCCGGCGGGCACAACTTTGCTCGCATGGACCACAAAGTCGCGCGGCAAGCCAGATTTGATATTTATAAATTCCTCGGTGGTTATCTATCACCAGAAAAACCGTTTAAAAATATCAAAGAAATGGAAAAAACTTCTTATAAGTTTGTTTCCAGATAACTATTTGTTTAAACGCCATGCTTTATAGGCGTCTTGCAATTGAAATAACCAGTAAGCCGTTTGTGCCACAATAGGGCCAAACGGCTTTCCTGCATAATCAAGGCCGTATGGTTCAAACAATTTATATCGTTCATCACCATTTGCAATCGCGGCTGAGACAACTTCACCGCCAGCAACTGTTGCAGTCATACCGGAACCACCAAAACCCTGAGCATACCAAAACCCTGGTTCCAGTTCACCGATTTGCGGCATTTTATGAGCCGGGTATCCCATCAACCCACCCCAGGCCACATCCGCCTTAATACCGCGCAACTGCGGATAAACCACCAGCAAGTCATCCATCATAATTTTTTTAAGTTTTTCACCGGAAGGATTAAACATGGAAACCCGCCCGCCCCAAAAAAGACGACTATCTGGCAGTGTCCGGTAATAATTTGATGAAAAGCGGTTATCGCTTACTCCGTAAGGTCCCTCAACCGCCGACTTTAACCGCTCACCGAGTGGTTCCGTAAGAAGCACATATGTCGCTACCGGCAAAGTCGCGGTTGAAAGTCGGAAATTTAGATTGCCAATATAAGCGCTACAGCACATAACAATCTGATCCGCAATTATGGAACCCTTTTCCGTGGTCACTTTCCAGCCGTTACCGTGCTTTGTTATATTCACGGCCGGGGATTTTTCAAATATCCTCGCGCCACCGTCTTCGGCCTGCTTGGCGGCATGACAATTATAATTTAAAGAATGCACTTGTATGCCACAGCCTTTTAAATAGCCGTCATAATATCTTTTTGAATGATAGAGCCCTCTAATCTGTTCACGTGACCAAAACTTATAATCAACGCCCATAACATCATTCATAAATTCGATGTTTTTTTCCACTGCCGCGCGTTCATCAAACCATGATACATTTAAAAGACCGTCAGTTTCACCTCTTAACTCTTTTCGGTCACCAATTCTTTTTTTAATTAAAGCAAGCGCCTCTGTCGTCAGCGATAAAAGTTCTTTAGCATGTTGCTTGCCGACTTTTTTTACAATTTTATCGGCGCCGAGCGAATAGCCTGCACTGCAAAAACTACCGTTACGCCCGGATGCGCCCCAACCAATTCTATTGCCTTCTATAAGAACGGGTTTAATGCCGCGCTCCACAAGGCCTTGCGCCGTTGCCACGCCAGCCATGCCACCGCCAATAATGCAAACCGGCGCGGTTATTTGATCGGTAAGTTCAGGAAATTCATTTTCCACATCCAAAGTACGCGAATAATAGCTATCAATATATTCGCCTCTTTCACCCGCATGTTCGTATGGTATAGCCATTTTTTCCTCAAATATTATCTGTTAACTTTTGGAAAATATAGTATATTTTTATCCGTGTAAAATGGAAAATTAAATGATTTATTTATAGAAAAATTTACTCAAATTTATAAATTTTACATAACTATTTTTAAATTATTTATAACGCTTCTGTCTTTTAGTAAGTTTTCCTCAATAGCAATTAAATCTAATCAATATTGCCTTATTTATATTTCTCTCTCATAAGAAATCTTGCTTTTATAATCATTCCTCATCATACTCTAGAAAAAGAAACTCTATAAAAAACAAAGGGCGGAAAATGGGCTGGTTAACAATTTTACCTCAAGTCGTGGCTATTGGTGTGGTTATTTGGCGAAAGGAAGTTATTCTCGCCTTACTTGCCGCCATCTTCACATCTGAACTTCTTTTACTCATCGACGCATCAGGTAACAGCCCCTTTATGGCGCCGATTGAAACAATTGAAAGAATTGTTAATGTGTTCTCCAGCCCAGATAGCACACGCGTTCTTATGTTTTCACTGATTATTGGCTGTCTGATCGCTTATCTTCGCCATTCTGGTGGTGTAACCGCTCTTGTTGATTTGATGATCAATAAAGGCATCACAAAAACTAAAAAACAAGCAGGGCTAATGTCCTTCGCTATTGGTATTGTTCTTTTCGTGGAAAGTAATCTTAGTGTTATTACCGCCGGGATTGTATCGCGCGGATTATTTGACAAGTTCGGCATGAGCCGCGAAAGGCTAGCTTATGTAATCGACAGCACCAGCGCTCCTGTATGCATACTGATCCTTATTAATGGATGGGGTGCTGTGGTACTTGCCAATCTAAACGCCAACGGTCTTCAAAATGCAGAAGACACCTTAATCGGTACAATTTTTTATAACTTCTATGCCTGGATCGCGCTGGCAATTGTTCTTTATACAATTTTAAGTGATAAATTACATGGCCCACTGAAAGCATTCGAAGAAAAAAAACAAAAACAAGTCAAAGATGACCCCGCCCCTGAATTCCCTGCGAGCAAAGCAAGCTTTATGATAGTGCCACTTCTGAGCCTAATTCTTCTTATATTTGTCTTCATGTATTGGACCGGAGATGGCGCGATAAGAAAAGGCGACGGATCACAATCTATCCTTTATGCCACGGTTATCTCGTGCATAGTCGCCTATATAATGATGTTAAGCAGTGGTCGCTTCACACACATCAAACTGGTTGAAATTGGTTTTGCAGGAATGAACGAGCTATTGCAGCTCGTGAGCATTGTACTTCTATCACTCGCCCTTGGGGCCAGCCTTAAAGTATTGGGGACAGGAGCATTTGTAGCAGGTATCGCCGGAGAAAATCTTCCTCTAATCCTTATCGTGCCTATGCTGTTTCTTGCCTCTGCCATCATGGCTTTTTCTACCGGAACATCTTGGGGAACTTTTGCGTTAATGATTCCTATTGGTGTCCCTCTTATTCAAATGCTCGGACTTCCGCCTGCATTTGTTATTTCCGCCATTCTCGGTGGCGGTGTATTCGGAGATCACTGTTCCCCGATCTCAGATACTACTATGATTTCATCTGTGGCATCAGGTTGTAATTTACTGGATCACGTTCGGACACAACTCCCCTACGCACTTGTGGGGGGCGTTTTGACATTCTTCGTTTATATCGTTGCCGGACTATTTGTACTTTAAAAAGTTGTCCCAAAAAAATGCCTGTAATAGATTAAATAACGTCTATAAATTACATTAATCACCCTTATTTTTGTTAATCATAATCATGACTTATCCGAGTCCTTTTAAAGTCGTCTATTAAACAATAAAAATAAGCCATTAAATTATCTTTATATTTTAATGGTTTATAATAAATGTTGTTTTTTTAAATGTTTTTTTAATATAGTTAATGCTAAAGTTGTCCCAATGATTCGATTATATTTTTTTGATCAAAATCAATTGGTTATAAAAAAAGGTTTAAGTGGTACTTTAAAAAATGAGCGCAGAAGAAGAACTAAATCAAGAACGCCGTATTACATTTTGCTTATATGAATGTTGGGAAAAACTGGCTGGCGAAAGTGGGCTACCTGCGTTAAAAAACATGAACCGTGATGAAATCGCGCCGTTCAAGAAAAACCTCGTACTGATTGATTTAAGGAATGGTCATTCTCAAGCAACTTTTCAAGTAATAGGCCATAGCCTTCAAAAAGATCTGGAAACCGACCTTACAAGCATGCCCATTAGTGATGTGCCTCGTCGTACAATGCTTAGTCGGGTAACCGATCATCATCTTGAAGTATTGGCAAATCGTGTTCCGATCGCCTTCGAAGCAGAATTTATCAATAAAGCCGGTGAGAACACCCTTTATCGAGGCATCTTGCTCCCCTTCAGTGATGATAATAATAACATAAATTTTATTCTTGGCGGCGTTCGATGGATTTTGGAAAAAGATGTCACTCTTGATGATACGAAGCCAACCATTGAAGAGTTAATGCGCACTATCTCAGACAGCAATGACAATAAACCCATTGAAGTTCATGCTGAACAAGCCATTGTCGACCCTATAGATGCTGACATTAGCGAACAACCGGCCTCCGATTTAGGTCCCGTGATAGAGCAAGACGACTTTGAGATCGATAATGAAATTGAGGTCACTCCTGAACATATAGATGAAATAGAGACCCTTTACCCAGAGGATACTTCAAAAACAGAATCCGGCCTTGTACGTAAAGAATTCATTCCCATTGAAGATGACCCCACGCATGACATAGAAAAAACCGAGCCACCGGTTTATAACGAAGTCCATGCTCAACCAGATGAACCAGAAGAAGTCTCAACTGCCGTTGAAGAAGACATTAAGTCAGAAGATAACTTAGATGAAACCATCATCGACGACGAAGTTGACATAGAGATAGAAGCCCCGGTCCATAACGAAGCTCACATTCAGCCTGATGAACCAATAGTCGATGCAAGTGCCGCTGATGAAACAGATATCACGTCAGAAGACGACTTAGGCGAAACCGCCATCGACGACGAAATTGACATAGAGATAGAATCTCCGGTCCATAACGAAGTTCACATTCAGCCTGATGAACCAATAGTCGATGCAAGTGCCGCTGAAGAAACAGAGATCACGTCAGAAGACAACTTAGATGAAACAACCATCCTCGACAAAATTGATCTAGAGACAGAAAATTCTATTGATAATAACGTTCATGTTCAGCCGGACACACATGAGGAAGACACAAGTATCGCTGAGGAGACAGACGTTACATTTGAAAACTATTTAGATAAAACATTATCTGCAACAGAACTTTCAGTTGAAAGTGTCCCTCATGCTCACCCAGATGAACCAATGGAAGATGCACGTGCCACTGAAGAAATAAACCTTGCATTGGAAGAGGAAGAATTTTTTGAAATAGATATTCCGCCCTCTTCTAAAACTGTTGATGAATTAGACACAATTACAGAAACAGCCACAATCGAAAGTCTTTTAAAAAATGCTGATGATACAGAAGAAGAGTTCGACTTAGCCCATAGCGAAGAAATTCTTGAAGAACAACAACAAATTATTTCACCTGTTGAAATTGAAGAGCCTCTTGCCGAAAAATCAATGGAAATAGACAATGTTCATGAAACCATTGCCAACGATGATGACCTTTCAATTGAAGAATTAATGCAAAGCATTATATCGGACCGTAAATTTGATATTTCTAATGAACACGAAGAACCACCACAAGACGATTTTGAAAAATTAGCAATAGAAAGTAACACTGCAGAACTTGAAAATGATCCTTTAGAAGAGGACGCTTTAGAAGAAAATGATGTGGTTGAAGACGGCACTTTCAATGAAACTACCTTCATTGATGATACCCCCACCGAAGCCCGGGCCGAAGAAGATAATAAGTTAGAAGATAATATTCTCGTAGAGGAAATCGTCACTGAAGAAATAACTGCAATTGAAAGCGTTGCTGAAACAACGACTCCTGAAATTACTGACACGCCTAAAGCCAAGCCTAAACGCACCAGCGTTATTGAAAGAGCTATGGAAATGATGTCGCCGAGTTTTGGCGTTACTGCACCAGTCGTAGTAGAAGACCCACAGATTGTCGGGAGTATTGAAATTAATGAAGAGGAGGGTGAAGCCCCCCTTCAAAACACAATCATCGAAGATGTCATTGAAACACCTGAACTAGCGGAAACAATGGAGAGCCCTGAAATTATTGAGGTTCCCGAAATAGTTGAAGCTGAAGTAACTCAATTTGACACAGATGAAACTTATATTGATGAAACCGTCATCGACCCAATTGAAGAAATGGTTAAAGAACTTATATCTGTACCCCCCCTCGAAACACAGGAAGTAGAGACAGAAGAAGATCACAGCCCTGATGAAGAGGACGAATTTGTAGGTTCCGTGCCCTCAGTAGTAGAACTGAAAGCAAATTTAAAACAAATAATTGGTTACATTAAAAAAGAAGATGCAAATCATAATAGAAGCCGTGATTCGCTTTATAATATATTAACGGCGATTTATGAATTTCACGACACATGTGAAAAATCACCCGACGCTTTCGGAGAAATCGTCGACGAATATGATTTGAAAATTCAAAGTCGAGCCCCTTTTACCCCGGTTCTTAAAATTTGCCTGGGTAAAGACTATGATAAAACCCGCCTAACTGAATATGCGGCTGCATTAGGTATTGCCCGTTACATGAATGTAGAGATTAACGAGTTTCACGCCTTCATTAAAAATTTCCCGGGTGGCATTAAAGGCTGCGTCAAAGAAATGCGTATCATTAGAAAGCATGGCGCATCCGGTCACATCACCGCGCGGAAAACGCGTTCCGTCGAAGAGGCTCGTAAAATTCTTCGTGAAATGGCCCCCATTGCCAGCTTCCGTCTAAAAAAGATAATCGTTGGTAATAATGTTGACGAATTTTGCCTGCTTCTCGCCAGACGCGATGGTCATGAAATAAGTGTTTTAAAAATACTTGATGATAAATATTCAAAAATAGATCCGGTCTTAAAACGCACGGCCTTTATCAAGGGTAACCTAAATGACCGTAAATAAACTATTTCTTAAACTCCTTTCCTTTATAATAAAATCAAATATAAGAATACTTTCTATAATAAGAGGAATATGCCGTGAGCAGTTGGTCCAAAAAAGAAATTCGTCTAGATTCCATCATTGACTACTCAAAAGAAAATATGAAGTCATCCTTAGGGTCGACCTTTATTGATTTTGTAAATGATTTTTATAAGAATGCCTCTCCTGAGGACTTAAGCCTCAGACTTGATGAGCTATATGCCATTGCTCTCAGTAATTGGAAATTCATTTCAAAATTTAATCAATCCAACTCAAAAATAAGAATATTCAATCCCACACTTGAAGAACATGGCTGGACATCATCCCATACAATCGTTCAGATTTTAAGTTCGGATATGCCCTTTCTAATTGATAGCATCACATCTAACCTTCTTGAAGATGGAAATGCGCTACATATGCTTATTCATCCGGTGCTTGAATTTAACCGTGATACCAATGGTAAGATGGTCAATAAGGGTGGCAAGAAAGTTACTGAATCCATTATGCATATTGAAATTACTGCTATGAGTAATGAGCAGGAAATTAATCAACTTTATGCTAAATTAAAACAGGTTACCGATTTTGTCCTCGCTTCCGTTGAAGACTGGAAATCAATCCTTACTCAAGTTGAGGAAACATCAAAGAACCTCACCTTGGCGCCAAAGACCGTTGACCGTAGTGAAGTTAAAGAAGCTCAGGCTTTCCTCGCTTGGTTAACAGATAATAATTTTACCCTACTTGGTTACCGCGAATATAACCATAAAAGTAAAACCCCGACAGCTGGCAAAGGGTACGGCATTTTGCGCGATCCAGATGTTCAGGTGTTGCGTGGGCCTGACGGCCTTGTTGCCATTTCCCCAGAAATAGAAGACTTCATGTCTGACGATAAAATTATGTTGATTACCAAGGCCAACGTAAAGTCACTTGTTCACCGGGTTGTCCATCTTGATTATATCGGATTTAAGAAATTTGATAAAAAAGGCAAAGTCATATCAGAGACGCGTTTTATTGGCCTGTTTACATCAGATAGTTATAATCAACGCGCACAGAATATCCCGTATCTAGACCGAAAAGTCCGTTCCGTGGTTGAACGTTCCGGCTTTGATTATAATAGTCATGACGGCAAGGCACTTTTTCATATTCTGGAAACTCTGCCCCGTGATGAGCTATTTCAAATTAAAGAAGAGCCGCTTTTTCAAACATCAATTGGCATACTACATCTTAATTTAAGACCACAATGCCGGGCCTTTATAAGAAAAGATAAATTTGAAAGATATGTATCTGCGTTGGTCTTTGTGCCGCGCGATCTCTATAATTCAACATTACGGACTAAAATAGAAAAAATACTCTGCGATGCCTATAAAGGTGAATTATCATCCCGTTATGCACAACTAAGTAATGAACGCATTGCCCGCTGGCATTTTATTATTAGAACCAAGCCCGGACAAGTCCCAAACCCGGATGAAGAAAGCATAAACAAACGTATTGCCAAAGTTGCCCAAAGCTGGACCGATTATTTCCATGAAGTTCTCGTTGATCGCTGGGGCGAAGAAAAAGCCAACACTCTTTTTCGTAAATATAGTAAATCATTTACCTCAGCATACCGGGAAAATTTTGATCCACGCTTTGCTGTAACAGATGTTGATAAATTAGAATTCCTTCCAGAAAATAATAATATCGGATTTAACTTTTACCGTGATCAAGAAGACCATGATTATGCGGTCAGATTAAAAATTTATACCAGCCGCAATAACATTGCCCTCAGCGACTGCCTTCCAATGCTTGAAAATCTGGGCTTACGAGTAATAGAAGAATACGCATTTGAAGTTATTACCGACACCCAAGATGAGAAAATAGTTCACAGCATCCATGATTTTTATCTGGAAGACCCCGCTGAAAACCCTTTTGATTTACGCGAATTAAAAGCCCGCATGGAAAATGCATTAAATGCCGTATGGGTAAATAGCATTGATAATGACGGTTTTAACAAACTCGTCCTTCAAGCTGGCATGTCCTATAAACATGCCCTTATTTTACGCATATACAGCAAATACCTTCGTCAATTAGGCAGTTCTTACAGTGAAGTCTATATGCAGGACACGCTCACCCAATATGTCGATATTTCGAGACTGTTGGCAGAATTATTTGAAATCAAATTTAAACTTGATTTAGAGGAAGGTTATGACCGTAAGAAAGAAGCAGCAAAGCTTACCAAAAATATTAAAAAGCTACTCGCCAATGTCGATAGCCTTGATCAAGACCGCATGTTGCGCAATTACCTTAACGTAATTACCTGCTCTCTACGGACTAATTTTTACCAAACAACAAGTGATGGAAACGCCAAGCCGTATATTTCTATCAAAATTAATAGTCGTGATGTTGAAGAAGCACCGAAGCCAAGACCATATGCCGAGATCTTTGTCTATTCTCCACGCTTTGAAGGTGTTCATTTAAGGTTCGGCCCCGTTGCCCGTGGTGGCCTTAGATGGTCCGACCGTAAAGAAGATTACCGAACAGAAGTTCTCGGTCTGGTGAAGGCACAGCAGGTTAAAAATACCGTTATCGTTCCCGTGGGTGCCAAGGGCGGCTTTGTGCCAAAACAAATGCCCCTAAACCCTAGCCGCGAAGAATTTCTCGAAGAAGGTATAAGCTGTTATAAATATTTCATATCCGGCCTTCTTGATATTACCGATAACTTAAAAGAAGGCGAAGTCATCCCGCCGAATGATGTAGTGCGAGGCGATAATGATGATCCATATCTGGTTGTTGCCGCCGATAAAGGAACGGCAACATTTTCTGATATTGCCAATGGTTTGGCGCGGGATTATGGCTTCTGGCTTGATGATGCGTTTGCCTCTGGTGGTTCCGTAGGATATGACCATAAAAAAATGGGTATTACCGCGCGCGGCGCCTGGGTTAGTGTTCAGCGGCATTTCCGCGAACAGGGAATTGATGTCCAAAAAGACAGCATAACGATTGCCGGCATTGGTGATATGTCCGGCGATGTTTTTGGTAATGGTCTTTTATGTTCAGAGGCCGTCAAACTTGTCGCCGCTTTTGATCACCGTGATATTTTCATTGATCCAACCCCCGATCCGGCAAAATCATATGCCGAAAGAAAACGCATGTTTGATCTTCCGCGTTCTAGCTGGGAAGATTATAATAAAAAACTTATTTCCGCTGGTGGCGGGATATTCAGTCGCAAATTAAAATCAATCGATTTAACGCCTGAAATGAAATCGCTACTCGGATTTGATGATGAAACCAATACTGCTACCCCTAATGAATTGATAAAAGCAATTCTTGTCTCTCATGTGGGTTTATTGTGGTTCGGTGGCATTGGTACATATGTTAAAGCCGCAGGTGAAAGTAATGCCGAGGTAGGTGATAGAGCCAACGATACCATTCGTATCAATGGTAAAGACCTTAACTGTAAAGCTATTGGCGAAGGCGGAAACCTTGGGTGCACTCAGCTTGGCCGAATTGAATATTGCCTTAAGGGTGGCATGATGAATACGGATGCGGTTGATAATTCCGCCGGTGTTGATTGTTCGGATAATGAAGTAAATATCAAAATTCTGCTTAATAGTGTTGTTACAGATGGTAAGATGACCCAAAAACAGCGCGATACTCTTCTTGCAGAAATGACCGATGATGTGGCTGATCTTGTCCTTCGCGATAACTATCTGCAAAGTCAGGCCATCAGTTTGGCCAAATCAAGCAGTATTCGCCAGCTTGACAGTTTTGAACGCTATCTTGATGAGCTTGAAAAATCAGCAAACCTTGACCGCGAACTTGAATTTTTGCCTGATGATGAGGAACTCCTTGACCGTGAAGAAAAGTCTCTCGGCCTCACACGTCCTGAAAACTCAGTTCTCATTGCTTATGCGAAAATGTCCTTATTCGATAGCTTAATGGCCAGTGATTTTCTTAATGATCCATATCTTGAGAAGTTTTTATTCAGTTCTTTCCCAAAAAGATTGAGCAAAAATTACAAAATTGAAATGAGAAATCATCAACTGAGAAGCCAAATCATTGCCAAAGTAATCTGTAATGACATCGTAAACCGCGGTGGTATTCAAGCTATTAAGGAAGAAACAGGCGCGAGTGGTGCTGAAATTGCAAGAGCCGCCATCATTACCAGCGAAGTTTTTGAATTAGATAATTTGTGGGAACAAATTGAAAAGCTTGATTATATAGCCCCGGCAACTATTCAAATTTTGATGCTGATGGATGTTGAAGAATTCGCGCGCCGACAAACTATATGGTTCCTTAATAATACGGATAGCAAACAACCTATTCAAAAAATTATTGATAACTATAAACCCGGTATTACAGAGCTATTCTTGATGGATACAGTTTCCAAAACTGCTTCTGATGAAAGTATTTCTGGAAAACGCAATATGTATTCAGAACAAAATGTTCCAAAAGACCTTGCCCAGCATATCGCCAGTCTTGATATTAAAACGGCAGCATGCGACCTTGTTCAAGTTGCTAAAGAGCTTGATATTGATGTTACCCAAATCGCCGCAGCCTACTTTATGTTTGGTGAAGAGCTCGGTTTTGAGTGGCTTCGCAGTCAAGCCGAAATGGTTGAAACTTCTGACCATTGGGACCGTCTTGCTGTTAACAGTATTCTCGGTGATCTTCAAGATCAGCAGAAAATCCTTACCCGTACTGCTCTAA
>JAESUD010000043.1 GCA_016763335.1 Emcibacteraceae bacterium
TATTGATTTCTTTTTTGAAGAATAAAATGTGATATCGCCCTGTTCATTCGCTCATCCGCAATTGTCATTTTTTCACCAGCTCTTTTAATATCCGACTTTATGGTTTCCGGGCGCAGAAGGCTTTTTATGCTTTCCAGTTTAAGTACCCGCCTTTCAACACCAACTTTAAGGGCGCGCGGTAACCGTTCACTGAGATCATCAAAACGTTGCGACGACAGTGCCAGAAGTTCGGATGGTTTCGGCAAGCCGCGACCTAACCCTTCAATTCTTTGTGCAAGATTATTTAAATGGCGCCTTGTGGCTTTTTCAAGGCGAATATCAAGGTCTTTAACCGTGTAAACCAAATCATCGCGAACCGGAACGGCCTTTTCCGCCGCCGCAGACGGGGTTGGAGAACGAAAATCTGAAACATAATCAATCAGCGTCGTATCGGTTTCATGACCCACCGCTGAAATTAACGGGATTTTTGATCTTGCAACAGCGCGGATCACCTCTTCTTCGTTAAAACACCATAGGTCCTCAAGACTGCCACCACCACGGGCGATAATCAGAACGTCTGGTTTTGGAATATTACCGCCCTCGTCCATTTGATTAAAACCGTCAATGGCATTCGCGATTTGCTTTGCGGCTCCTTCGCCCTGAACCAAAACCGGCCAAACCAAAACATGGCGGGCAAAACGGTCAGATAAGCGGTGAAGAATATCGCGGATCACCGAACCCGTTGGTGACGTCACGACGCCAATGACTTTTGGCAAGTAAGGAATTGGCATTTTTCGCTCACTGTCAAACAGGCCTTCCGCAGCAAGCTCTTTTTTTCTTTTTTCAAGCAGCGCCATTAGCGCGCCTTCACCGGCCACTTCCATGTTATCAATAACAATTTGGTATTTCGATCTTCCGGGATAGGTCGTAAGCTTACCGGTAACAACCACTTCAAGGCCATCTTCGGGGCGGAAAGTAAGCCTTCCCGCGACCCCTTTCCACATGATACCATCGATCACGGATTTTTCATCTTTTAGATTAAGATAAACATGACCGGATGCGGCGCGTTTACATCCTGAGATCTCGCCTCTTATTTTTACATAGCCAAATTTGTCCTCGACCGTGCGTTTTAGGGCGAGACTTAGTTCCGTAACGGAATATTCATTGGCATTACTGGACTGCGGTTCGTTATTAAAAGGGTAATCGCTCATCTATATTTATTTTCACCATTGCTGACTTGCTTCTTATTGATGCTATGATACAAGAGTGAAAAGAATTTAAAAGGAAATTACACATGAATATTTTGGTCATTGGTTCCGGCGGACGCGAGCATTCATTATGCTGGAAAATTGCCCGTTCACCAATGCTTGACCAGCTTTATGTCGCACCGGGAAATGGCGGTATCGGCGATTTAGCAACCTGTGTAAATTTAGACGCAGAAAACCACGATGAAATAGTTGATTTCTGCCGCGATAAAAACATCGAATTTGTCGTAATTGGCCCGGAAGCACCACTCGTGAACGGGTTATCTGACCGACTTACATCAGAAAGCATCACCGTTTTTGGTCCCAGTGCCGCCGCCGCCATTTTGGAAGGCTCAAAAGGCTTCACCAAAGACCTGTGCGCAAAGTATAATATTCCAACGGCTGCATATGGCCGTTTCAAAGTTGCCGCCGATGCAAAAGAATTCGTAGCTTCAAAAGGCACGCCAATCGTTATTAAGGCAGATGGCCTCGCCGCCGGTAAAGGGGTGATCATTGCAGAAAATAACGAACAAGCCTTTGCCGCCATCGATGACATTCTCGGCGGGCAGTTTGGCGAGGCTGGTGCGGAGCTAGTCGTTGAGGAATTTCTTATCGGTGAAGAAGCGAGCTTCTTTGTTCTTACTGACGGTGAAAATATTCTGCCCTTCGGCACAGCTCAAGACCATAAACGTGTTGGCGAAGGTGATGTTGGCCCCAACACCGGCGGTATGGGCGCCTATTCCCCGGCAAAAATTATGGACCCCGCAATGATCCAGCGGACAATAGACGAAATCATCATGCCAACCGTTAAGGGTATGGCAGCGGAAGGTCGACCATTTAAAGGGGTTTTATTCGCAGGACTAATGATTACTGATAAAGGGCCAGAGCTTATCGAATATAATGTCCGGTTTGGTGATCCGGAATGCCAATGTTTGATGATGCGCCTTGATAGTGACATTGTTCCAGCACTTATGGCTTGCGCAAACGGCACCATTGATCAAATGACAACCGAGTGGTCAGATAAGGTTGCCTTAAATGTAGTCATGGCCGCAAATGGATACCCGGGAAGTTATGAAAAAAATATGGAGATTAAAAACCTTGATGAAGCAGGTAATGCGGAAAATATTGTTATTTTCCATGCCGGCACAAAAAAAGAAGAAGGTAAAATTCTCGCTGTAGGGGGCCGAGTATTAAACATAACGTCACTTTCACCGTCGGTAAGTGAAGCCAAAAATAATGCTTATGAAGCCCTTGACAAAATCAATTGGAAACAAGGATTTTGCAGACGGGATATTGGTTGGCGCGCCGTGGAGCGTGAAGAGACATAAACTGTCACAAATCTTTAACAATTGAAATATTGCAAATTTGTGACAATGATGAAATTATGCGACCGACTTTAAAAATGATTCTGGAACCACATTAAAATGACTGAAACGTCACACATAAATTCTAAGACTGATAGCTCACAAAACACGCTTAAAACGGCTTTTCAGTGGCTCGCCATTGCGACGCTGGTTTACCTATTAATTAGTTCCGTTGGTATGATCGGAGCCGGTTTTAAAGGGGCAACCAAGGGACAAGCAGCAGATCTTTTCCAATTTGCCACTAATCCTTTTACCGGACTTATTATCGGCATTCTTGCAACGGCGATGATCCAGTCATCATCAACAGTAACATCTATTATTGTTGGCCTTGTAGCCGGGGGATTACCTGTTGAAACAGCGGTACCCATGATTATGGGAGCAAATATTGGCACAACAATTACCAATACCATCGTCAGCCTCGGTCATGTAAGGCGTAAAAAAGAATTCCGCAGAGCTTTTGCTGCCGCAACAGTTCATGATTTCTTTAATGTTATGGCTGTGGCAATATTCTTACCGATAGAAATAATTTTTCATCCACTTTCCAAGCTTGGCGGGTATCTGGCAAACATATTTGTTGGTGGTGAAAATATGAGCGTAAAGGGCTTTAATTTTATTAAACCGGCAACGAAACCTGTCATTGATTCATTCACAGAAATTGCACATATGATTTCAGAGAATGCCGCTTATTTCCTCCTGATTATTTTTGGCATAACGATTATTTTTATGTCGATCACTGTCATAGGGAAACTGCTTAAAAAGTTAATGGTTGGCCGGGCAAAAGTCATTATGCACAACGCCATTGGTAAAGGGCCGGCTACTGGAATTATTTCCGGCGCGGTTATCACCGTTCTTGTGCAGTCATCATCGACAACGACCAGCCTGATGGTTCCGCTCGCAGGATCGGGTGTATTCAGACTTAAACAAATTTATCCCTTTACCCTCGGCGCCAATATCGGCACGACCATCACAGCTTTGCTCGCCGCAACAGCCATTTCAGGTCCCACGGCCGTACTTGCGCTGCAAATTGCCCTCGTTCACTTAATTTATAACACA
>JAESUD010000003.1 GCA_016763335.1 Emcibacteraceae bacterium
CGGCGGCGCAATGGATGCGTCAAACTTGCTCAAGCCTGCACTTGCCAAGGGTGATCTTCGCTGTATTGGCTCAACAACATATAAAGAATTTAGATCATATATTGAAAAAGACCGCGCACTGCTTCGCCGGTTCCAAAAAATTGATGTGGTTGAGCCAACGGCACATGAAACAATAGAAATTTTAAAAGGCATTAAAAAATATTATGAAGAACATCATAATGTAAAATATAGCGATGAAGTTATTGAGGCGGCGGTTGATTTATCAGTGCGCCATATTAATGACCGTAAATTACCGGATAAGGCGATTGATGTAATTGATGAGGTTGGTGCCTCACAAATGCTGCTTCCAGAAGCAAAGCGTAAGAAAAACATTACCGTTGCCGATGTGGAAAATGTGATATCAAAAATGGCCCGCATCCCGCCAAAAAGTGTTTCCAAGGATGATATGTCTGTGCTTAAGACACTTCCAAAGGACCTTAAGCGTGTTGTATTTGGTCAGGATAAAGCGATTGAAGTACTGTCTGACGCTATTAAGCTTTCACGTGCTGGTCTGCGCGAAGAGGACAAGCCGATTGGTTGTTATCTTTTTAGTGGGCCAACTGGTGTTGGTAAAACAGAAGTGGCAAAGCAGCTTGCAAGTTTGCTTGGTGTTGAGATAGAGCGGTTTGATATGTCTGAATATATGGAACGTCATACGGTTTCTCGCCTTATTGGTGCGCCTCCGGGGTATGTTGGCTATGATCAGGGCGGTTTGCTCACGGATGCCATTGATAAAACCCCGCATTGTGTATTGCTGCTTGATGAAATTGAAAAAGCCCATCAGGATATTTATAATATTTTATTGCAGGTGATGGACCACGGTACGCTTACTGATAGTAACGGTAAGAAAATCGATTTCCGCAATGTTATATTGATAATGACCACAAATGCTGGTGCCATGGAACTTAGCAAAGAAGCAATTGGCTTTGGTGTTTCTGATCAGGGCGGCGCAGATGAAGAAGCCATTAAAAAGCTGTTCACGCCAGAGTTTAGAAACAGGCTGGATGCTATAGTGCCATTTTCATCATTGCCCACGGATGTCATTGGGCAGGTTGTAGAGAAATTTATTCTAGAGCTTGAAATGCAATTAGAAGAACGCGACGTTCATATTCAGCTTACCGCTGCGGCAAAAGAATTTATTGTCAATAAGGGTTATGACAAACATTTTGGCGCGCGTCCTTTAAAACGTGTAATCCAACAGGAAATTAAAAAACCGCTCGCCGATGAGTTACTTTTTGGTCGTCTTGTTGAAGGCGGGGAAGTTAAAATTGATTGTAAAGATAAGAAACTCATAATCGATATTGAACCGGGTAAAGTGGTCGTAAAACCTAAATCTAAAGGTAAAAAGAAAGAAAAAGAACCGGCAAAGTAACAAAAATTTGATATGACATTCAGCACCGCTTCATCCATAATGATTTTCATGGGGATATAAATGTAAAATTTATAGGTGCGAAATGTTTAAAGTTATTTTATTTATTGCGAGCATCTTTGTCATAGCAACCGTGTCTGTATTTGCCGATACTCAATCGGAGAGGTTTGCCAAGGAAATGGCAAAATACAAGCAAACAAATGTGTTTGAAAATTGTGTTCAACATAACAGAATTAAACGAACCAACGTGCTTGATGATAACCATATCTTGTTTGAAATGAGAAATAATAAATACTTTCTCAATACCCTAGATCATAAATGTTCAAGGCTCGGGTTTGAAAGAAGCATTGCCTATACCGTTCGTACGAGCAAATTATGTAGTTATGATATTGTTTCGGTCTTCGATCCGATTGGTATGGGGCCGGGATGTTTTTTAGGAAAATTTGAAGTTTTAGAGAAATTGCCACGGGGTAGGGATTGAATTCAATCGCTAGTTGATTTTTTTATAAATAAATTTTAATTGATGCAGCGTGTATTAACGATAGTAAAATAAAGATTGATATGTTGTTTACGGTATTGATCATAATTAAATTGAAAGGAACAGACTATGAATAAGTTGTTATTATCAGTTGTGATTTGTTGCACTTGGGGGGCCGCGGGCGCTATGGCTTTTGAATCCGTGGAAGAACGTGCTGCCAAAGAAATGGCAAAATATACTCAAACCGGTGAGTTTGAGAAATGTGTCTCGTATAATATGATTGAAAAAACCGTCATCCTTGATGATTCAAATATTCTCTTTGAGTTAAAAAATGACAAATATATGCTCAATACTATGAAAAGCGAATGCAAAAAATTAGCTTTTGAAAAGCAATTTTCTTATACGGTTAGTAATAATAAAGTTTGTGGCAAAGATATCATCTCTACTCGACGCGGAGTATGTAGCCTGAGTAGCTTTCAAATATTAGATAAAAAATTATAATCTAAGGTTTAATAATCTGTTTTTTAAACGGTGCAAGGCCTTTTAAATATTCAATATCTCGTCCAACGGCTTTACGTTCCTGGACGAGATATTTTTTTATTGCATCTTTAAAATATGGGTCATTAATCCAGTGCATGCTATTTGTCTGGATGGGAACATAACCGCGGGCTATTTTATGGTCGCCTTGTGCACCTGCCTCAACTTTAGTGAGGCCTTCATTTATGGCAAATTCTATTGCTTGATAATAACATAATTCAAAATGAAGGTATTTATGATATTCAGTTGCCCCCCAGTAACGGCCATATAGGGTATCGCCGCCGATTAAATTCAGAGCTCCGGCAATATAACTTCCGTTACGTTTGGCCATAATCAATAGTAAGTTTTCAGGAATGTTTTCACTTAGAAGCGAGAAAAACTCTCTATTTAAATAGGGTCTTCCCCATTTTTTGTTTGCTGTGTTTAGGTAAAATTCATAATAATGATCCCAATGATGTTCCTTGATATCATGGGCATGAATTTTTATAATTTCTAAATCATTTTGTACGGCACCCCGGCGTTCTTTTAATATGTTTTTCCTTTTTCGTGAGGATAAGGCCTCTAAAAACTCATTAAACGATCGGTAGTTATCATTTACCCAATGAAACTGCTGGTCTTGACGTTGCAACAGTCCTTGAGATTTCATGATATCAATTTCATTATTCACAACAAAGGTAAAATGAAGTGAGGAAATACCATTTTTTTCGCCGTGACTAATTGCTGTTTCAAGTAGTTTGTTTTTAACTTCTTGGTCATCAGATAAAAGTCTTGACCCGGTAACGGGACTAAAAGGTATTGATGATTGTAGTTTTGGATAATACCGCCCGCCAGCCTGTTCATATGCATTAACCCAGCCATGATCAAATACATATTCACCTTGTGAGTGGTTTTTTAAATAAAGCGGCATAACGCCAACAACTTCATCATTATCATTTTTAATGATGATATGTTGTGCTAACCATCCGGTCTCTGCTGTTGCGCAGCCGCTTGTTTCAAGGGCGCTTAAAAAACCATGAGAACAGAATGGGTTTAAATCTCCGGCGCAATTGTTCCAATCTTTTTTTGAAATTTCATTGATGTGGCTGATAATGTGACTATGCATATGTTGGTTATAATTCAAAAATGATGTTGTCTGTATTTATTTTGGCTTTTTGTCGGTCAGCTTCTGAACGAACGGTCCAAGTTAGAACGGTGATATTATTTTGCTGACAATATTGGGTCGCTTTATTTGGCAGTGCGCGTATATCATAGGCAATGAAATCCACTTCTAGGTCCCGGATGGTTTTGATTTGTTGTTGAATATCAAAATAATCGTCGGGCATGCTTTTATCATTTATAGGCGTGGCGACTAATCCGCGAGTGATATCAGGATGGTTAAGCTTGAAATAACTTATAATGTCCGGATAAAATGACATTATCGCAATAGGGCCATTATAGTCGCTTATATCTTGAAAAACGCTCTTTGCAATTTTATTATACTCACCTTGATCCCCTTTAATTTCAATCAGTATAGGGGTTTTTCCAGCCGTTTGATTAAGGGCGATTTTTAAGGTGGGGATAGTGTCATTCGAGTCGGTGAAATTGATTTTTTCTAGCTGTTCGGCGGTTAAGTTTAAAATACTTTCATCGCGTCCGGTTAGGCGTTTCAAATTTTGATCATGAATAACGATGGCTTTATCGTCGCCACTAAGAAGGATGTCGAGTTCAAAACCGAACCCGGCATCCTTGGCTGCATTAAAGGCTGACAGGCTATTTTCAGATAACCCGGTTTGGGGGCCGTGAAGCCCGCGATGGGCAAATGAAGTTGTCGCCAGCCGGTCAGTGTTCATGAAATTTCGATAAGTGCGTCGATTTCAACTGGTACATTAAGCGGGAGTGCATTTGTGCCAACAGCAGAACGGGAATGTTTTCCCTTATCACCAAAAACTTCAACCATTAAGTCGGATGCACCATTTACGATTGCCGGTTGGCCGGGGAAACTATCTGTGCAGTTAACAAACGCCCCAAGTTTGATAATGCGTGTAACCCGGCCAAGGTCACCATCAAGCGCATCATTAATTTGTGAAATAATATTTATCGCGCAAAGTCGAGCAGCTTTATTAGCATCCTCAGCTGATACTTCCTGACCAACTTTTCCGAGATAAGGCAGCTTACCATCATTATCAAGCGGTAGCTGACCAGATACAGACAGTATATTTCCTGTTCGTACATAAGTTACATAGTTGGCTACAGGGGCCACAGGTGTTGGTAATGTTATCCCCAGATTTTTCAGGTTCTCTTTTGGTGAACTACTCATAATCTCTCCGTCAATTTAATGTTGTTATTGACGAGAGGTTACGCTTTTTTCTAACATAATAAAAGAAGATTGATTTAGCTTAGATGATATTTATTACGGGTTTTCTTTCGGTCACGTTTATTTTGATACATTGCCTGGTCCGCTGTTTCAAAAACTTCTTGCAAGAGGCTGTTTTTATCGATTACTGCAAAACCCAAACTGGCTGATGTGTGTAATTCATTGCCATCATGATTTACGGTTATCTTACGTAGATTATGGCGAATAAACCTTGCGCGTTCTTTGCCTTTTTCAATGTCACACTTTGTTAGTAGAATACCAAATTCATCACCGGAAAGGCGGGCAGCGTCATCGGTCTGACGAATGGATGTATTTAGAATTGTTCCTACTTGGCGTAACATTTTATCGCCTGCGTTATGGCCATATGTATCATTAACTGCTTTAAAACCGTCTAAATCAATATATGCAAAAAGGCTGGTTTCATTATATCTTTTAGCCCGGGCAATGGCATTGGCGATCTCATGTTCAAAGCCGTGGCGATTTAATAGGCCTGTTAAAATGTCCGTTGCGGCAAGGGATTCTAAATCTGAAATATATTCCTTTTGTTCAGCAATAGTTTGTTCGGCTGCTGCTGCATAGTCAAGTATTTCTGATAAAGTTTTCCAATTTTTAAGCGTAAGGCCATCAGCTGATTGATGAAATTTTTTGATCAATTCAGAGGCTGCTTCATTAATTTTAAAATTGGAATTTTCAAGATAAGGTGTTTGGTTATAAGGTAATATATTCATTGAACGTCCCTTTATTTAATAAACTGATACTGTACGATGCAAAAGCTGTGCCAGATGTTAAGTGATTGAAACGTAATGATTTATTTGTAAAATCGATAAGTGACTGACATTAGAGGAAAAACTTGCCTTGTTACTGTAGGTAAAATAACCTCGAACGTGGTTAATAAATGATTAATAATGATATTCATTTAGCCTCTATAACAAGAGGGGGAGTAGCAAGATGGTGTAAATTGGAAGAATAATAATGTTTATCAATGAAATATTTACTGTTTAATGTTTACATAGCGGTGAATTTATTCTAACTCTATCTAAAATTAGAAAATTATATTTTATGTTTAGAAATTCCAAAGACCGCATTCCTGTTTTAATCATTTTGTCATTAAGTGTACTTGATTTTTACGTGTATTTTACTCAAGAAAGTATACTTGTATTAATTGCTTATTGGGGAGTGTTTTTAATCCCGAAAGCAAATATTTGTGCGTGGAACCATCATCACCAGCATAATTTCGTATTTCGTCAGAAATGGCTTAATCGAACATTGGAGTTTTTCTATGCCTTGCACACAGGGGCGGTGACAAATATTTGGGTGTTGCACCATAATTTAGGGCATCACCGTAATTTTCTCGATCAGAAAATTGATGAAAGCAGATGGAAATATGCAAACGGTAAGAAAATAGGCGAACTTGCTTATACTTTTATCATTGCAGCAACCGGTTATAGTCGGGCATTCCAAGTTGGTGCCAAGCATAAGACACTTAAAAGGCGTTTTGTGATTTTCGGTGGTTTGACTTTCCTGATTGTAGGCGCACTTGTGATTTATAATCCGGTGGCTGGTTTAATACTTTTTGTTTTACCAATGATTTGCAGTTTGTTATTTACGGCGTGGACCACATATGATCATCACGCCGGTCTTGATTCAGACAATCAATTTGAAGCGTCATTTAATAAACTTAATTGGCTTTATAACATGGTGACGGGTAATCTTGGGTATCATACAGCTCATCATTATAAGCCGGGTACTCATTGGTCAAAATTACCGGAACTTCACGAAACGATAAAAGATAAAATTCCGGCTCATTTAATCAATAATAAAGTTACGTTAACCCATTAATTTCCCCTAGGTGAGTTTGAAATTGCCAATGGTTTATCGGGGTTCATTCCCGCTTGGATTTTGGCATCGCGTACCATTTTGCGCACATCTGCACGTAATTTAAAGGCGTCATAAACAATGCCGTCTTTAATTGTCCACCGAATGCCACCGACTCGGTCAACTAATCCTGTTTCCTCATTTAGTTTGATAGCGCCAGTTCCGTATAGGACTTTGAAATTATGGAGCGGGTTTTCATCAACGATGGCAAGGTCGGCTTTCTTGCCAACTTGCAAGCTACCAATTTGATCTTCCATTTTGAGCTCCTGCGCGTTTATCAATGTGGCAGAACGGATCACCTCTAACGGGTGAAAACCAGCTTCCTGCATTAGCTCGAACTCTTGAATATAACCAAATCCATATAGGCTATAAATATAGCCTGTGTCGCTGCCAATGCCGACTTTGCCGCCTTTATTTTTATATTCATTGATAAATTGCATCCAGAGCTTGAAATTTTCTTTCCATTCCACTTCGTGCTTTGTTGTCCAGTAAAACCAATATGAACCGTGTGCTACCGGACTTGGACGGTAAAAATCCCATAAGGAAGGCATGGTATATTCATCATGCCAGATAGCACGGCTCATCCGCATGAGATCGCGGGAGGCTACATAAATGGTGAATGTAGGGTTGAGAGCAAAATCCCGGTCAAGCAAGGTTTGCATAACTTCGTTCCATTTGTCGGAACCTGGTTTTGCCGCCTGTTTCCATAGCTTGCCTGCTTCACCGAAACGGTCCATTTCATTGGTATAAATATAATCGGATGGGTAATCCTGAATAATTCTGTCTTCAAATAATGCTTCCGGCAATCCGTACCAATGTTCCATGCTATCAAGTCCGCGTGCGGATGTATCAAGCACGTTGGCATGGGTAACATCGGGCTGGGCGTGATGCATTGTCGTCTCTAGTCCGATTTTTTCTGCTTCATCAAGCGCAGCCCAGAGGATTTCTTTTGGCGCGCCGTAAAATTTAATGCCGTCAGCGCCATCTCTTTTAAACTCGCGCACCTTTTCCCGTGCGGCTTCGACACTGTTTATACCGTTAAAGGGAGGGAAAGCGATAATACGCGGTGCGGTAATTTCATTTTTTGCACTGCGGTTTTTAAGGTCAACTATACGTTTGAGACCACCGGAACCAACGCTTCTAATTGTCGTAATGCCATGACCGAGTAGGAGTTTGAAGATATATTCCGGTGGGACATTTTGCCCTGTTTTGAGCGAATGGATATGGGAATGGATATTTATAAGGCCGGGAAGAATGTATTTTCCGCTAACATCTATTTCACGGTCGCCTGGGGCAGGGCGGCGATCAGGGTTTATGGGGCGACCCGGTGTACCGACAACCTTAATTTCCGTGATAATATCATTTTCAATGACAATATCAGCAGGGCCATACGCTGGGGCGCCTGTGCCGTCAATAATATATCCGCCGCGAAGTACCAGTCTGTCATATTGACCCTCGCCTTCGGCGCGGTCAGGCACTTCTTTTTCCTGTGCAAGTATTGCTTGAGATGTGAATGTAATGATGGCAGCTGATAGGGCGAATATTCTTGATAATGTCATTTGTTGTTCCTTAATTTATATGGGATTATGTCATGATGCGCATCATCTGTCAGGTGAATTTTCGACCTTTATTTATTATATCAGCGCCAAACTTGCCACGAATTTTATCCATCGCTTTTTCAGTTTTTATAAGATTTTCTTTTGAGCCATCCAGCAAATCCGGCAAGTCGGAAAACTGATCATCAGAAAAATTTGAAACACCAATACCGATTAATCGGTATTCAAGTCCGTTACATTCGGGTTTTAACAAGAATTTTCCATTGTTATATAATATTTCGGCCATTTGCGTATAACCGCCAAGGGTGACAGAGCGACTGATAATCCTGAAGTTTGACGTTTTGAGTTTCAAGTTAATGGTTTTGGCAGATAAATGCTGTTTTTTTAATCTTGCGGATAGCTTTTCGCAGAGGGACCAGAGCAGTATTTTTAATTTGTTATAATCACTTATATCTTGTTCCAGCGTGGTTTCACTTGAAATGCTTTTGGCTTTGCTATGGCTTTTTACGGTTCGGCTGTCATCCCCACGGGAAAAATAATAAAGCCGTTCTCCGATAACACCGTAATCCTTAACCAGTGTTCTGAGTTCCA
>JAESUD010000044.1 GCA_016763335.1 Emcibacteraceae bacterium
CGAGCGCCTGAAGGGCGGTTACAGGGTCATGAGCATCATAAACACCTGTCATACGAAATTTGCCAATGTTAGAATCCGCAAGAATTATTTTCCCAGAAAACCAAGGGCTAATTTCGTCAATTACATCGACTATTTCACGTCCCCGCACTAGAATTTTACCATCTTGCCATACCCCCACAAGCTCAGGAGACGTTGTTCCCGTTAAAGCGGTGTGGTCGCTTCCAATCCGTATCCAGTCACCTGCCTGAAGATCGTAAGCATCAGAAATTGAATCTTTCACCCTTACATGACCATTACGAACTGAAACAGCCGTTTCGTTGCCTAACATACGGACATCAAAAGCTGTACCGACGACTGTCGTGGTGACATCCTCTGCTTTAATTATAAAAGGCCGGTTTGAGTTTTTCGCCACCTCAAAAAATGCCTGCCCGGAAAGCAACTGAACATGGCGTTCGTCCTTTTCATATGAAACGCTAACGGCACTATTAGGGCCAAGTTTTATGACACTGCTATCATCAAGTTGAATTGTCGCAATTTCTCCCGCTCCTGTGAAATGATCCGCTTCAAGGCGTAATTGCAATGTTGGCAATATCAATAAAAATAAAATACTGCAGGCAATGGCGAGAGCCGCTACCATCGGCTTTCCCGTAATGCCGCTGAAATAACCTTCTGATTGGTTTATTGTACCAATTAATGTTTCCTGTTTATTAGGTGAAACACTTTCGCTAACTGTACTCATGATATTAAAAGTTTCGTTGATACTTTCCCACGCCACCGCATTAATCAGGCTTTCGGCGTGCCATATATCAAAACGTTGACGAATATCGACATCGTCCGGTTCTTCCTTTAACAGGACAAACCAGCTTGAAGCTTCACTTCGTGCCTTCTCAGCACCCGGCATAAAAATTCCTTGGACCATATAAACATGACGTTTGGTTGAATACTTGTTTCAAAAAAAACTTCTTCAAAATAAAAATAACATTCATGTTTTATTATTTCGGCATCGGTCACAATGCGCAAGACCACTGGCAATCAACGAATGTGCTAGCCCGACGGAAATCTCTAAATGCTCTGCAATTTCGCGTAGTTTGAAATCACCAAATCGGTACATTTCAATTGCAATACGTTCCCTTTCCGGCAGTTCAGCGATGGCATCTAGAACAATACGTATATCTTCACGCGCAATAAGTATGGTTTCAGCAGACGGATTATCATCAGCTATTATCTGTGAAGCAATCTCAATATCCATACTTGTACGGTACCCTTCACGGGACAATCGTCGTAATAAATCAATTGAGAGATTTCGAACGATACGGTAAAGATAACGGACTGGCTCATCTATCGGCTGAGCATGACTGGCCCGGTTAAGCCGTGCCCATGCTTCCTGCACTACATCTTCAGCATAGCCAACATCATAGACGATCCGATTGGCATAACTTACCAATTGGGCCCTATGGGTCATATAAATATCCAATTCCTGACGCTCGCGATGCACCCGCTTACTCCATTACCAATCATTCATTTATTGCTATAAACTTTCATACTTACTTAGCATTGAAAGTATAATTTTGCGCAAATAAAATGTACTCGTAAATATACATACGCCACTTGCGAATGAATCGCAAGTGGCGTATGGGTAATAAAAATTTGTTTTTTAAATAGCAAATGCTCTACATGTCATAGCGTAGTGTCAGCATGAAGTTGCGCGGCGTTCCAAACATTTCAGAACTTCCCCAACTAATATTACTACTGATCGCACTGTAATAATTTTCATCAAATATATTTTCGGCATTAAGACGGATGCTTAAGGCATCAGTAGGTTTATACTCAATCATCAAATCAACCAGAGTATAGGCATCTTGATTATTTCGAACAGTATTACTTCCGACAGCGACACTCTCATATATTTCACTTTGGTATGATAAACTACCACCAACACGCCATTTGTTCATATTTCCTGGCAATTTATATGTCGTTGTAAGTTTAAATAGATGCTCCGGTAATTCTGTGTCTACACGCTCGCCAATTCTAAGCAAGTCTGCATCTTTTACATATTCGGTATGGGAATAAGTATATCCCGCACCAATTTCCCAGCTTTCTGTAATTGCACCTTGTATTTCTATATCAATCCCCTGACTTTGAATAAGGCCGGTTGATTCATAACAAGATGCAGAAGGGAAAATTGGACAAGAAGACTGATCGTCTAGTATTTTAGCGCGGTTACTCTGGTCAATCTGAAATACTGCGGCGCTTACATTAAGCCGTTCATCAAAATATGCCCCTTTAACACCAATCTCATAATTTTTTCCGTTAATTGGCGCAAGTGTTTTTCTATTTATATCGACTTGATTTTGAGGTTTGAAAATATCGGTATAGCTGGCATAGGCTGAGTGATTTTGGTCAATATCCAAGACAACACCACCATAAATTGTCGGATGTGCATTAGTTTTCTGACTGCTCCATGTTGATTCAGATTCAAACCAATCAACACGAACACCACCAATTATTTTTAGAAAATCTGCGGGATTAATACGCGCGGTTGCGTAAATGCTTTCCTGATAACGATGCGTACTATTACTCGAGCCAGTATCATTTGGAATTATCGGACTTTCAACAGAAGAGGCATCCCAGTTCATTATATCAACATTACGGGCAAAATACCATTCTGAATGCTCAATTGAATCGGATTTTGACCGATTTGTCGTTGCACCAAATACTACGTCATGACGACGGTCAAATAAAGTAATCGGCCCCGAAACGTAAAGATCAGCCCCCCTTTGTACTGTATCCGTAAAACCTGCCCAATAATAAAAGTTATACCCAACATACCCAGGATCTTCTGCATATAACCAAGTTCCCAAAAGTTTAGTACTCGTATCAACATAAGTGGTGTTAAGTCGCGCCACCCAATCACTATCGAAATTATGCTCAACACTAGCATACAGGGTATTTACGTTCTGCGTTATATATTCCCAATCATTTCCGACATAAGTTGTTCGCGGCAAATCAATATGTGATCCATCGGCATTAAGCGGAAAACCGCCCCAAACCATATTGGTGAAATCTTTGAAATTCGCATAGCCAATATTTAATGTCGTTTTCTCAGAAAGTTCAAAGTCAAAAGTAGTGTATAGCAACTTGCTGTTTTTTCGCTCGCTATCGCGAAAACCTTCTCCATCTTGCCCATACGCGACAAAACGACCACTTATTTTACCGTCCATCGCGACCGGGCCACTAATATCAACGGTGCCACTTACGTTACGCCAAGACCCTAGACTAGCCGTAAAGCTCGCTTGCAATTCATCTGTTGGTCGCTTACGAAATAGGTTAATCGCCGCAGATGGGTTACCTGACCCTTGCGTCAGACCCGTTGATCCACGAACAACTTCTGCACGGTCATACATTGCAAGATTTGAAAGCGGGCTAGGAATATAACAACTGAATGCCCCATTGATACCATCTTGAGTAATTGTCTCAATAAAAAAACCGCGAGAGTAAAAACTAGGTCGGCCTACACCAAATGTTTTCGTCGTAAGGCCAGGTGTTTTATCAATAATATCGGCCAAATTCACCATCGCCTGATCATCCATTCGCTGGCGGGTAATAACAGTAACGGATTGCGGTGTTTCCCGGATTGAAAGTGGTAATTTAGTAGCAGTACTCATGGAAGATGTCGTATAGGAAGTCGTATTTTCCGTTGTTCCGTCTCCTCTTTGGCTTTCTAAACTGATGACATCAAGACGACGTGCGGCGTTATCACTACCTTGAGACTTTTTTTCTAAAGTTATTGTTGAGCCAGATATTTTGTAATTCAATCCCGTTCCCGCAAGCAATTTTTCAAGCGCTTGCTCCACAGTCATTAGGCCACTGACACCGGATGTTTGCATTTCCCGCACCAAATCACCATGTGCTGAAATTTGCAATCCTGCCTGCCTGCTAAATGCTGGAAAAGCATTTGTTAGCGATTGTGCAGAAATGTTAAAATTATGTTGCTGGCTTTGTGCCATACTAATTGATTGCGCTTGAACTGGTAAGGCAACAGAAACCGTTCCAAGTGCCGTGGTGATCATCAAGGATGCAAGCCATCTTTTCCCAACTTGGTATCCTGTAGTTTCTAAACCATTCTTATTCATATGCGTCATTTCCATTTTATTTCCTCGTATGTTTCTTATATGCGAAGATGTATGTCACAATTCACGCTAATTGCTAATGCGTCGCAATAACAACATCTTTCCAACTAACAAACGAATATGGAAACACTAATTTTCAAAAATAAAATAAAAACCCTTAAGAAATATATCTATAAGGCATAATAGACAGCTCAATTACCCGAAAGAACAAGTATCCAAGGCGTAATCTGATACATGCTAGCGCCCTGTGCCGATGCAATAGCACGGACAACTTCAACAGGATCAGAAACATTATAAACACCGGATAAAGGCTGGCTGGCTAAATCCTTGCCCCGCAGGATGATAACCCCCTCATACCACGAACGTATTTCGTCAATCACTTCTGCGACAGATTGATCCTTAGCGATGATCTTTCCCTGTTGCCAGGCCCCAATTTGGATAGGGGGACTGATACCGCGTGTTACATTACCTGTCCACGCGACTTTTATCCATTCACCGATGTTAAGATGTTCAATCATCGCCGGCTTTGTTGCCAGATAATTAACCCGAACATGGCCACTCCGCACCCCTACATTAACTCCCTGTTCGTATA
>JAESUD010000045.1 GCA_016763335.1 Emcibacteraceae bacterium
CGGTAAGGTGAGACTTACCACCATGCTCTTTTAAATGAGTAAGGATACGTTCGGATAATTCATCGCGCATTTCATAAGCGAGTTTTTGTAAGGTGATATTAATGCGTCCGTCTTCGCGCAGCTCACCGATATATCCTTTAAATTGGTCGCCGACATTAATGGGGCGAACGACATCATTATTATGAATAAGGCCAAGA
The DNA here is from genome assembly GCA_016763335.1 of Emcibacteraceae bacterium. GTDB lineage: Bacteria > Pseudomonadota > Alphaproteobacteria > Sphingomonadales > Emcibacteraceae > Pseudemcibacter. The sequence continues at coordinate 198 of JAESUD010000045.1, forward strand.
TGGCTGCCGTTAATGACGGCTTTATAACCAAGGTCACTTCGGCTTGCGTTTAATAAGTCAACTTCTTGTCTAGCTTCAAAATTTTCCTGATTTTCTTCTTCCAGGTGGCGGCTAAGGCGTGATGTAGCGGCAATTCTATCTGTCTTATCTATGAAAATGTAAACAACATAGCTGCGGTTTAATTCCATTGGTACTCGCTGCTCTTTAAAGGGTACTAGCAAGTCTTTTGTCAGCCCCCAATCAATAAAACAACCAAACTGGCTCTGGCCGACAACTGGTAAAAAGGCACAGTCCCCAACTCTGGCAAAGGGGATCTCCGTGGTGGCAATCGGTCGGTCTTCAGAGTCAAGATAAACGAATACGTCGATAAATTCACCAACCGCCCACAGGTCTTCATCTTCTGGTAAATATTTTCCTGGCAGCAGAATTTCTTCGTCGTCATGCTTTAAATAAACACCAAAATCGACATGTTTAATAATTTCCAGGTTATGGTTTTTTCCAACTTCAATCATTTTTTCTTTTCTTTACCGGTTTTGTTTTACTGGTCTTTTCGGTTTTTTTAAGCTCGGGTCGCCACCAGTGGCTGGTTTTAAGGCGTCCTCGGTCCATGAACCAATCATCGAGCTTAAGTGCGAGCTTTTTAAACGGACTTTTCGCTATCTTCAACCAAATTCGGTGAATGAGCTTACTAAAATCACGATTATACGGGCAAGACCGTATGCAGATAATACAATCGGTGTTCTGGTTGCACCAGAATTTAAAACATTTTTCTGCCGACGGGGTCCATTTAACAACCCCTTTAATATTGCTTTTACTATGGGCATAATCTTTTGGATTATCAAACGGGATCGCTTTAGGCGGGCAGGCGGTGGCGCAACGGTCGCAGGTTTGGCAAAAATCTTCGACACCAAATTTTCTCGGTTTATTAATCTCGAGCGGCATATCGGTGAATATTTTACCAATGCGGAACCTTGGTCCGTGTTTTTCATTGATCAACATACCGTGGCGACCTACTTCGCCAAGTCCGGCTTGTAGAGCCAGCGGAATACATAATGCACTATCATTGAGCGTTGCATATGCCCTGTATCCCATATTACGAATATACTGCGCCAGTGTGATAATTGCCACACCGTCAAAAGTATAACCAAGGCCCGTTGCCGCACCGGAAAGGGCGGACGGAACCGTTTTGATAAGCTCCTGGTCCATAGGTTCTAAGGTGACAATAACGTTGGGTATATCATCCGGTATTTCTTGCGGCTTTTGACCATTCCCCTGCATGGTGAATATGGATTTATACATCCATCTTTCGTCATATTCACAAACGCCGAGATCGCCAACGCCGCAAAACCCAGCTACTTTTTTGAGGTCGCGTGTTGCTTCTGCCGGACTTTCGTAAGGGTAAGGCTCGGGCCATCCTTCATCATGGGACGAATAATAATCCCAAAAGCCTTCTTTGCGAATTTCATCCGGTTTTTCATTTCTAAATGAGCCAGATTTTTCAATGTCGCGGATAACGTTATTCACATGCCATGCTGCATTGCGAAAGGCATAATCTTTTTGGCTAAAACCATCTGTTTTTCTGGCTTTCGCATAAGGCATATAATAGCCTTCAAAAAACTTATCTGATTTCTCAGACTTGATTTCTGGATCCCACATAGCACGGCAATAAATATCAAATTTTTGCTCAAACCGCTCAAATTTTTTATTGACTTTAACGCCAGTTAGTTCATCAATCGGCTTCGAGTGATCTGACAGGGTTTTGTCGTGAAGGGCCATATTAAATTTATCCTTGTGCTGATATGAGCTTGTATAATTTTACAGCTATATTAAAGTTGTACAAGAAAAAAGAGAGGGAAAAGATGTTATCCATTTTTCAAAAATACATATTACCGGGGATTATATTTCAGTCTGTTGTCATTGGCGGTGGTTATGCCACGGGACGGGAAATTGTTGAATTTTTCTTTTCGTCTGGGCCTATTGGCGGGCTTTTGGGGATTTTTGTTGCTATGGTGGTGTGGAGCGTCTCGCTCGCTTTAAGCTTTGAATTGGCGAGGCTCACAAAAAGTTACGATTATAATAGTTTTTTTACTCATCTTTTAGGCCGCTTTAGTTTTCTTTTTGAAATCGCTTTTTTAATACTCATTATCTTGGTGATATCCACCCTTGGTGCGGCAGCAGGTGGACTTATTGCCAGTAACTTTGGTGTTTCTGCTGTTTGGGGAACAGTAGCAATGATGGTGGCAGTTGCTGTCTTGGTGTTTTATGGTTCCGCGACCATTGAAAAAGTCCTCGCCGGCTGGTCATTTTTACTCTACGGCGCCTATTTCACCTTTGTTGTTTTTTGTTTCGTAAAGTTCGGTGATAAAATTACTCATAATTTTTCGGTCAGCACTCTTGAGCCGGGCTGGTTTATGGGCGGCCTTAGCTACTCTGGCTATAATCTGGCGAGCATGACGGCGGTTCTTTTCTGTCTGCATCATATAACCACTCGTAAGGAAGCGATATTGGCAGGGCTGTTCGCAGGACCGATTGCCATGATCCCGGCTATTTTATTCTTTGTTGCGATGGTCGGTTACTATCCGGAAATAGTAACGCAGGACTTACCTGTTAATTTCTTGTTGTCAGTATTGGACATGCCCGTTTTCAAAATTATTTTTGAAATTATATTATTTGGTACGTTCATTGAAACAGGCGCAGCTAATATTCATGCTGTGAATGAAAGAGTAGCAAAAATATTTGAAAGTAAAAATAAAACTATGCCGCGTTTTATGCGTCCGGCCATCGCGATGGTGATATTATTTACGGCAATCGTTCTTGCAACGAAATTTGGTTTGGTGAACTTAATTGCCAGCGGGTACGGCACATTAACATATGCGTTTATTATTTTGATCATTGGGCCATTACTCACTATTGGTATTTGGAAGATATTAAAAAGCCGAAAATCATGAAAATTACAATAATTGGTGCCGGACTGCTCGGCGTTACAAGTGCTTATTTCCTTGCAAAGGATGGCCATGAAGTTGAAGTACTTGACCGCGAAAAAGGGCCCGCACTTGAAACCAGTTTTGCCAATGCCGGGATGCTCACACCATCAATGGCTGATCCGTGGAATGCGCCGGGTATACTTACAACTTTGCTGACCTCACTCTTTAGTTCTCATAGTTCATTTAAACTAAGGCCAAAAGCATTACCGTCTCTTGTTAGCTGGGGACTTTCATTTCTTAATAATTCAAGAAAGAAATTATATTATAAAAATTTACACCGGAGTGCCGACCTTGCTTGCTATTCAATGGATGTACTTAAGGGATTAAACGAAGATTTAAAAATCGAGTACGGTCATATAACAACCGGATCAATTAAGATTTTTCGTGATCAGGAAAGCATGGACAAGCTTGTGGAATTATCAAAGCATCTTGATGCCCATGATATGAGCTTTGAGCCGCTTACGGGTGATGCGTTGCTCAAGGTTGAACCTTCTCTCGTGCAAGTCGCCGACAAAATATGCGGTGGGGTTTATTTTCCGGGTGATCATGCGGGTAATGCCTATCAGTTTACCTGTGAAATGGAAAAACAGGCAAAAAAACTTGGTGTAAAATTCCGTTACGGGATTAGCGTTACAGCACTTTGTCGCGCAGGGACAAAAATCTCAAAATTGAAAACGTCAGAAGGCGAGTTAACGTCAGATTTATTTATTTTATCTGCGGGTAGTTATTCTAGTTTACTAGCAAAGACCGCAGGCTTGAATGTACCGATACGTCCGGCAAAGGGGTATTCATTAACAATACCTTTAAATGGCTGGAACCACGGACCACGTATGTCATTAATCGATGACGGGTTTCATGCGGCTATTACGCCGCTTGGCAATGTGTTAAGGGTTGCAGGCACGGCAGAGTTTGCGGGATATGACCGAAGTTTAACCAAAGACAGGCTTGATAACCTTTATAACCTTCTTGACGAAATATACCCTGATTTCAAACCTTATATCGAACGCGATAAAGTCACCGAGTGGGCAGGACTTCGCCCGCTTAGCCCCGATGGCTCGCCTTTTATTGGCAAAACGTCTATTGATAACTTGTATCTGAATACTGGCCATGGTCCACTTGGGTGGACTATGGCAGCAGGTTCCGCAAAAATGCTTTCTGATATTATTAGTGGCAGCAAACCGGTTTTAAAAGAGAGCGCTTATAATATTAAGCGCGCTTAAAACAAACTCGATACCAAAGATCATCATTAGAACAGTTACCGCAATGGCCAAAGGTGAAACATATTTGGTGCTGATACGCCATAAGATAAATTCTTTACTACCATGGGCGAAGCCGAGTTGCTTTTCCGCCATTTTATTGGACATGGCCCAGCCAGCGAAGAGGGCAATCAAAAGGGCATTAATAGGAATTAACACATTGGCAACTGTATAATCCATTGTTTCAAACAGGTTTTTTCCTTCATAAAGCGGAATAAAATCAAGCGGTTTGAAATCTGCAAGTATATTAAATGAAAACACCATAAACATGCCAATAGACCAGGCGATCATGCCTGAAAACCAGGCCATTTTCACCCGTGATTTACCCTTGTCAACAAACCATGCAACCAGTGGCTCCAGCATGCCAATGGTAGACGAGAGTGCAGCGAAGGAAAGCAGGATAAAGAAAAGCGTGCCAAATAATACACCACCCGGCATTTGACCAAAAGCAATTGGAAGGGTGGCAAATATTAATCCTGGTCCTTCGCTTGGCTCAAGACCATATTCAAAAACAATTGGAAAAATGGCAAAACCAGCGAGCAAGGCAACAAACGTATCAGCAATAGCGATCATACCAGCCGATCTAGGAAGTGATACATCATCCGGAAGGTAAGCGCCGTAGGTAATGAGCCCACCAACACCAATAGCAAGTGAGAAGAGCGCTTGTCCCAACGCTTCTAAAATTGCCCGCGGGGTAAGTTTTGAAAAATCAGGGTTGAGTAAAAAATCAATGGTTCTTTCCGAATTTCCTGTGCTCATGGCATAAATGGCGAGGAAAATTAGAATGATGAATAATGCGGGAAGCATGATTTTTACGGCTTTTTCAAGCCCTTTTTTTACACCCATTGAAATAATGGTGACCGTTGTAAACAGGAATACACTGAACCATCCTATCAATGTTAGAACATTATCCTGAGATGCCTGAAAAATAGCCCCGGAGCCAGCGGCATCAATATTGGTAAATTCTCCCATGGCCGCCTTGAAAATATATTCCGCGGACCAACCTGCGACCACACAATAATAAGAAAGTCCAAGAATAGGGATGAGGATACTGATCCAGCCAATGGTTTTCCAAATGGGGTGGTAACCTCTTTTAACTAATTTGGACATGGTCTCAACCGCGCTTAACTTACCTTCACGGCCAATGGCAAGCTCTGACATAATTAGCGGAATTCCGAGAATGAGGACAAAGCCTATATAAACCAAAATAAATGCACTGCCGCCATTTTGGCCTGCGATATAGGGAAAACGCCATAAATTTCCAAGACCTACGGCGCATCCGATGGCGGCCATTAAAAATGTGGACCGTGATGTCCAGATTGCTTTTTGCTCCATTGCAGCTTCGCTCATGTAAGAATACCCTATTTTATATTTAGCACTATTTTTTTATATTTAGTATTATTTGAATAAACCCTAGCGAGAAACACCACATATTTCAATGCCTCATTGCAATTTGGTTAAAAACGCCCAATAATATCGGAAAGTTAAAACGCCAAAAAATTAAAAGGGCCGAAAATGAAAAAAATCATCATTCCCACCATGATCGCATTATTAATGACGGCTTGCGATGTGGCAGATAACAGCGCTCCAGCCGAGTTGGTTGATAAGGAAAAGCGGCCCAATATACTTTTCATTATGGCTGATGATCTAGGCTACTCGGATATTGGTCCCTTTGGCAGTGAAATATCGACCCCTAATCTCGATCAACTTGCCGCCGGTGGCCTTAAAATGAGCAATTTATACGCCGCCGCCGCTTGTTCGCCGACCAGAACAATGTTGCTTGGTGGTGCTGATAGTCACCGCGGCGGCATGGGAACCATGTTTAATGATCAGGCGGCCAATCAACTGGGGCAACCCGGATATGAAGGTTATATGAATATGGATGTAGTATCCGTATCGACCTTGCTTCAGGATGCGGGTTATCACACCTATATGACCGGTAAATGGCATCTGGGATATGACGATGATCAATCACCAAAAGCACGCGGATTTGAAAAATCATATGCATTGCTGCAAGGCGGAAGCGGGCATTTTAGTGATGCCCCGATGACGGTTGACCATGACACATCATGGTTTCGTGAGAATGGCGAAATGGTCGATTATCCAGCAGGTGTTTTTTCTAGCGAATTTTATACTGATAAAATGATTGAATATATGAAATCAGGCTCGGGTGATAATAAGCCATTCTTCGCTTATCTTGCCTATACCGCCCCTCATTGGCCACTGCAAGCACCCACAGAGTATATTGATAAATACGTGGGAAAATATGATGATGGTTACGGCGTGCTTACTGAAAAACGCCTTAAATCCATGGAAGATATTGGCCTTATTAAAGCGGGCCTTTCCGCTCCTAAACTTGTTTATCCAGAAACGGAAAATTGGGAAAATATCAGTGACGAGCAAAAGAAAATTGACGCCCGCGAGATGGAAATATATGCGGCGATGGTCGATAATATGGATTTCCATATTGGCCGCGTATTGGATTATCTGGAAACATCTGGCCAAAGGGAAAATACCATTATCATCTTTATGTCCGATAATGGTGCCGCGGGTTTTGGCCCCGGCATGGCGAAGGCATTTCCCAAGGAATGGATCGATAGCAATTTCGATAATTCGTTTGATAATATGGGAAAAATAAATTCATACATATATTATGGCCCCCACTGGGCACAGGCAGGGTCGGCACCCTCGCGCATGTTTAAGGGCTTTTCATCAGAAGGCGGCATCAAAGTCCCCGGCATTATTAATTTTGGTGAAAATATATCGGTGCCCGTAGGGGACTTTAATGACCAGTTTATGACTGTACTTGACCTTGCCCCGACTTTTCTAGACCTCGCCCAGACAACTCACCCCGGCACCAGTTATAAAGGAAGGCCGGTTTATCCCCATATCGGCACATCAATCATGCCTTATTTAAACGGTGAACAATCGACCATTCATAATGCCGATGACACTGTGGCATGGGAGTTGAATAACCGCATGGCGGTGAGACGCGGCGACTGGAAGATAATAAAAATTCCTGGTCGCTTTGGCACTGGCGACTGGGAGCTATTCAATATGAAACAAGACCCCGGTGAAACCAATGATTTAGGTGCCCAAAACCCAGAGATGCTAGCAGAATTAATTACGGCATGGCAAACCTATGTCGAGGAAAATGGTGTCATTATAGCCGAGTAGGGGGGCTCCTAAATGGTTGATTTTAAAACACTTCATAAAATTGAAACCCATAGGGAAGTCCTCTATAAATTTTTGATTTTGTTAAGTATTATAGCAGCATATTTCGGCTATTTAAGTTATGAATATGGCCTGATGACTGGCGGCATTGTCGCTATATTGACATGGAGTTTTTTTGTTCTGTGTACTCCTGTGGCCGATGCCGGATTTCTGCTTGATTTCCCCATAAGGTTACTATTCGGAATTCGCATGCTTTATAGCGAAATACTGGTTTGGTCCATTGCGGGGGCTATTAATATATATGCGCTTTTATATAATCAGGAAGCCTATGATAAAACCGTGCTTACAATGCTTTTCAAGAAAATCCTCTTAAATCCCAATCCTTATTGGAGTGTGCTTTTATTAAGCGGCTTTGGCACTTTTCTGTCAATTTATTTTGGTGATGAAATGCTGGATGTTTTTAAACACAGAGACCGGGTCAAATATCATCAACATGCCTTTAAATTAAAACTGATAGGATTGATCGGTTTATTTTTACTGATTTTTATAGCCTATTATTTTTTGCTCGAATCCCTGCAAATCCAGCTTTAGGAAATGTTTATTTTGTGCTCAGCATATATTGATTTATGACATTCTCGTACCATTCCTGCTTGGCACTGATGCTTGTCGGTTCGCCGTTCTTTGCGGCGAGATCACGAAGATCGCTGAGTGATAGTTTCCCTGCTTCAAATTCTGCGCCTTTGCCACTATCAAAGCTGTTGTAGCGCGCCGCCTTGTGGGCGGGGAGCGGGCTCTCTGATAAAATATGCTGGGCAATTTCAAGACCACGGGCAAAACTGTCCATACCACCGATATGGCCGATGAAGATATCTTCCATGTCGGTGCTTTCGCGCCTTGTTTTGGCATCGAAATTAAGGCCGCCGTTGCCAAGGCCGTCATTTTCTAACACCACCATCATGGCGTGGACGGTATCATACATATCGGTCGGGAATTGATCAGTGTCCCAGCCATTTTGCGGATCACCACGGTTTGCATCAATGCTGCCAAGCATTCCGGCATTAACGCACATCTGCAAATCATGGGCAAATGTATGGCCGGCGAGGGTGGCATGGTTGGCTTCGATATTCAGCTTGAAATCCTTATCAAGGCCGTGGTGACGCAGATAACCAATCACGGTCTGGGCGTCAAAATCATATTGATGTTTTGTTGGCTCCATCGGTTTTGGTTCAATTAAAAATGTTCCCTTAAATCCATTGGCACGGCCATAATCACGGGCGGTGGTTAGGAACTGTGCTAGGTGATCCAATTCGCGTTTTGTGTTGGTGTTAAGCAGGCTCATATATCCTTCGCGGCCACCCCAGAAGACATAATTTTCACCGCCAAGTTCAATGGTAGCGTCTATGGCGCTTTTCACTTGTGCGGCGGCGTGGGTGAGAACTGCAAAATCTGGATTGGTTGCAGCACCGTTCATGTATTTCGGATTGCTAAACACATTTGCGGTTCCCCATAACAGCTTCATTCCTGTCTCGTTTTGACGTTCTTTGGCGAGGGCGACCATAGTTTGAAGGTTGGTTTCACGCTCCATCACATTGTTCGCGTCCGGTGCCATGTCAATATCATGAAAACAATAATAAGGTACGCCTAGCTTGGTAAAAAATTCAAATGCCGCGTCCATTTTTTGTCGGGCAGCGGTCATGGCATTGGCGGCATCATTCCATGCAAAAACCTGTGTGCCCGGTCCAAACGGGTCGGCGCCGGTGCCGCAGAAAGTATGCCAATAACATGCGGCGAAACGAAGATGCTCGGCCATTGTTTTATCGCCAACTTTTTTATCTGCATCATAAAATTTGAAAGCTAGCGGGTTATCCGATCCCGCGCCTTCAAACGGGATTTTTGAAATGCCGCTAAAATATTCTTTATCGCCGATGAATGTATTGGTCATTGAGTTGTCTTTCTAGCTATAATGTGGCGTGATCAGTTTCACAAATGACTGATACTGCGCGTATATTTTTTCATATTGTTTAACGGCGTCCGCATTTGGTGCGCAGCTTTTGTTTTTATCTTCGCGTAAATGATGGACAACTATTTCTTTTAATGTTGTTTCGCTACCGTTATGTTTATTTAAGGCCCAATAGGCTTGTAGTACCGCGCCAAAGGCAGCATTTTCTTCTGTCATCAGAGTTTTTACGGGAAGGTTGAGGATATCGGCACAAATTTGCCGCCAAACGGCGCTTTTGCTACCACCACCTGTCAGCGTTACTTCATCAAAAGTCATGCCGCAACGAACGAAGGCATCAAGCCCGGCCTTAAGGTTAAATATAGCGGCCTCCATAGCAGAGCGAATAAGATGTGCATTAGTCGTGTTATGTCCGTCTAGTCCAAATATTGACGCCTTGGCCTTTGGTAAGGCGGGGGTCCGTTCACCGTTATAAAAGGGAACGGTAATAACACCATCTGAACCGGGAGTTATTGTCGCGACCAGTTTTTCCAGTTGTTTAAGATCAACATTTAAAAGCTCTCGCATTTGCTCAGTAGCGACCGTACAGTTCATCGTGCATAATAGCGGTAGCCATCCACCCGTTGATGAACAAAAAGCTGCCAATTTACCGTTTGGGTCAATGGCCGCTTGATCCGAATATGCAAAAAGTGTCCCCGATGTGCCAAGGCTTGCGGTTAGTTTGCCGGGTTCAATATTACCAGTGCCAATTGCCGCCATCATATTATCGCCACCACCAGCCGAAATCACCACATCAGTACGAAGGCCGAGTGCTTCTGCAATATCACCTTTGATGATGCCCGAGATATCATCCGCCCCAATCAGTTCGGGTAAGCAACTGCTCAAGTCTCTTTCACTATCAAGCGCTAAAATTATTTCCTTGCTCCAAACTCTTTTTCTTACATCAAGAAGCCCGGTTCCGGATGCATCACCGCATTCCATTGTCTGCTTTCCTGTCAGATAAAAATTCAAATAATCGTGGGGCAAAAGAATGCCTGTCATTCGCGCATAGGCGTCAGGGTTATTTTTCTTAAGCCAGAGGATTTTCGAGGCTGTATAACCAACAGAAATGCTATTTCCCGCGATGACGACGCACGCTTTTTCGCCGCCAACCGCTTCCATAATTTCATGGCATTCTTGTTCGGTTGCTGTATCGCACCATAATTTTACCGGCACCAAGACATTCCCGTCCTTATCCACAGGCACAAATCCGTGTTGCTGGCCGGATACACCAATGGCAACTACGGATTTTTTAACGTCATCATCAATATTGCTCAGGCATTCCTTAAAGCCGTCTATCCACCAGCTCGCTATTTGCTCACGCGAGCCATCCTCTTTTGATATTAAGTCAAAAGGACTTGATGCACTCGTAATAACCTCGAGATTATCCGGGCAATAAATGATGACCTTGATACTTTGAGTGCCAAGATCAATTCCCATTATTGTATTTGCAATCTGGCTCAATTTTGTTTCCGAAAATTATTTTTAAAAATGGTATCTCAGGTAAGCTTGTTAAACAATGTTTGCTTTAAAATTGCCGAGATAAGGCGGTTACCTGCCGCTCTAGTTCTTGCAAGAAGTTTGATCTGTCTGTTTTGGTGAAGCTGGCGTTATAGCCTTTGCTTTCACCAGTTTCGCGTAGATGTGCATTTA
>JAESUD010000046.1 GCA_016763335.1 Emcibacteraceae bacterium
CTTATTAAAAGTTTTTGATCGCCCGATCCCAACTGTGTGATCGGCCGGAACACCAACTATGGAAATTTCATGAGGCAACCATTTTGTAACTCTGACAACATCGTCTTCCTGATTGTCGCTTTCAGTTTCTAAAATGCTATACCCAATTGAAATTTCTTTACGGATTTCGGCTTGAACATCTTCCGATACTTCTTTAGCTAACACGCTTTTTCCAAAACGAATTGTTCCCCGTAATTTCCGACTGTTGATATGGATGCCGGAAACTCGACCTATGACATTCTTACCGTCATGATCGAGTAGTAAGGGCAGGCCGTCCTTAGCCCGCTCCATGTCCACCGCGTCAATGCCATGGTCAAGAATTTCTGTATAATATCCTCTGTCAAAAGGGTGTTCACTTGATAGGGATGCTTCAAATGTTGTTTTGTCACCGGATCGGATTAAAGTTCCTGCTAATGTTCGGTTGATTTTTTTATCCGTCATTTGCTATTCCTTCTGAACTTAATTGATTTAACCACCACTTTTCAGCAGAAGTAATATGGAAGTAATAAGTTTTTCCTCGCCTAATATGTGGGCAACCATCTTCGGCCATTGCATATGCTCGTTTTCTTGCCTGACGATCGGTGAGATTATCAGGGAAGAAGTAGTGACCGGCTTGTGTTGCGTTGGCGAGAAATTTTTCAGTCATTTAACATAAACTCATATAATGGACTGAATAAATCCGTGAGGCTTATATTTATTTGGAGAGAAGACCCAGGGATAGTTGTTTCATTTTCTTCTAAGAAAATAGGCATAAAGACGATGTAATCTGGTTCGGGATGGAATACTTCTTGTAGACTAAGGTAATATTGTGAACGATATGGAAGTGTTTTTTCTCTTAATGCAGAATACAAATTACCTTGTCTATCACGTGACGGTATTCGACTGGTGATTTCGAATATAGAATCCGAAGAAAAACCTATTAAAAATAATTTATAAGCAATTACTGCAATCAAACATTCATTTTCGCTGTAATGACTTCTTTGGCCTGCACTAATATTTTTTTCAATTGGGCTTATAATTTCGCGTTTATTCCAATATTCAATCAAGCTTTTTCTTTTGGTTTGGTCTTTTTTAGTCGGTACTGCAATATGCAATATATTTGCGAGATCAGATTTTGAGTATTTATTCATTTGCTTCTCCTATATCAAAACTATAACCTCATACTCAGTTTGAAGTCAAGGATAAATAAATAAATACCAGAAGTTTTCTGAGTGCCATTGAAGTGCCGTGGACTTGCCGGGACTATAGGGGACTTAATAGGATTGTTGTGGATTGTCAGTAACTTAGAAGGACGGCACTGGAACGGCACTTGACCTTAATTTAAACTAAAACACGATGTGCTTGTTTACTGTAACTGTATGATATGTAAGGGGAAAATTGTGGTGCCCGGGGGCGGATTTGAACCACCGACACGCGGATTTTCAATCCGCTGCTCTACCCCTGAGCTACCCGGGCACGGGTATATTTCCTAGTTGAGGTGGGTGGGTTATAGGAAATTCACCTTGTTCTGTAAAGCACTGTTTATAAAAAAGTGCACTTTATCAGAAGTGGTTGATTTATTGGTCAAATTCATCTTCTTCTGACTGCCCAAGAGAGGTTTTTTCTCCGGCAATTTTATAACTGCCATTAAACCAGCGACCTAAGTCAATTTCGCTACAGCGGGAAGAACAAAAGGGATGATATTTCTCAGTAGCGGCCTGATTGCATATAGGGCATTTGTCGTTATTATTGGCGGCTTTCATTTTAATTCCATTTTTAAAATTGATCCGGTGCGCTTTTGAAATTTATCCAAAATTTGACTTTGACCATCTAGCCATTTCTTTATTTCGCCGTCAACTTTTATGGTGATAGGCTGGCCTGGCTTTTCATTTGCCTCTTGCTCAGCCGTTCGCAGAATATCGAGTGAGCCACTAACCACATTTTTTGATAATATGTTCTTAGCGAGCAACAACTGGCCCAAGTCCTGTTGCACCGCTTTACGTGTCAGTTCGAGTAGACCAAAAGAAGATATGTTGCCCCGTTGAATAGGCAAGGGGTCGCGTTGCATTAATTCATCAATATAATGATGTAGGCTTTTAATCTGGCCCTTATTGGCCATGTCAATAAAATCAATCACAATAATGCCGCCAATGCCGCGTAGCCTTAACTGCCTAAAAATTTCGTGTGCAGCTTCACGGTTTAAACTGAATATCTGTTTTTCATGGTCGCTGGAAAAATGAGCATCCCCCATGTTAACGTCAATCACGGTTAATGCCTCGGTCGGCTCAATCGTTATCCACGCACCTGATTTTAAAGTGACATGAATGTCTGTCATCTGTTCAATTTCGTCGTCGACTTCATACTGACTGAACAGGGGCTGTTTTTCTTTATGCGGGGTAATTTTATCCACTAAATCCGGCGCAAAAGTATTGGCCCATCCCACCGCGTCTTTCATGGCAGAGGCATGATCAATGATAATTTTTTCAACATCAACCCCGGTAAATTCGCGCATGATTTGCTCGACCGGGTTTGGTCCCTGTGTGAGGAGCGCCGGACATTTAGGGATCTTACTGATTTGTTGCCAGTGGCTTATTAACTTGTCCGCAGTCGCTTTTAATTGCTCTAGCGGGATTAGTTCGGCTTGTGTCCTAAATGTTAACCCAATATTCTCAATATCAAGTGTTTGGCCAAATTCTTTAAGCTCTGCGCGCCTATCCGGGTCTTTAATGCGGCTCGAAACGAAAGCCCCGACGCGAAACGGGTGTAAAACCACAGCAGTGCTTACCAGTTCAATGCGGCCCGTTAGCTTTAATGATTTTCCAGGGCTTGCATCGGCTGTTACCTGCACAATAATACGTTGCCCTTCATGAAGGAGCGTCGTGAGGTCTTTTGGTTTTTTGCCGGGTGTTTTGGGTAGAAATTTTAAGGGCAGGAAACCGCTTAAGTTTTTATTAAGTTCAACAAATGCTGCCTGAAACTCTGAAGATATTTTTGTCACACGGCCTTGATAAATAGCGCCGACATAGGACGGGCTATGGTCGCGGTATAA
>JAESUD010000047.1 GCA_016763335.1 Emcibacteraceae bacterium
TTATATCCTATCGCTTCAGGATATGCATCGAGAATAACCCCCCCCAAGTAAGGCATATATACATCTGGTAGAAACCCGATGGCTGAAATGAACCCTGCGGCTGTTCCTGTCATATGAGCGGGAATTCCGCCTTCTTCCAATAATGCAAAATAAATACCCCTTAGCGCAAAAATTGCTAGTGCTGTTATCACAACATTAATGAGCATCGGTATAATCATATTGGGGCTGTGAGGTAATATTCCAAAGATAAAGAATGTTACAACTAATATCATCAATAGACAGAATACCGCCCTTGATATGCCGACTTTATCGCTTACAAACCCTGACGTAAAAGCAGCAAATGGATTTAGCCATACTTTACCAACACCAATCGCCACGCCCATGCCTACGCTTAATGAAAACGCACTTGTTGCGTAAGGGGCAAAATAATAGCTCCCCCAATAACCACTATAAGCGGCCATGATCACAATTGTGATCAGCCAAACTTCAGGGAGTTTCAGTATCTCTAAAATATCTTTTAAAGTTGCCCTTTGCTTCACCGAATTCTGCTTTTCACGCTCTGCATTTTCTTGATTTTTTAAAGAAAACCAAACCAAAAAAGCAAGCGATATATTGGTTGCAGAAAACAAGAGAATGACCTGTGTTAATGCAAAATCATTACTGCCAAGCCAAACAAATATAACACCGAATATACTTCCGCTAACGGCTTCTGTTATCCCGCGGCCACCCTCTAGAAAACCAAATGCCCGACCTTGTTCACCTTCACGTGCCCAGTTGCGCGTTGCGGTGATCATAGAGCTCCAGAATAAAAGCGTGATGCTTAACCCCCAAAAAGCATGGATAACAAGACACATGGCAAAAGACGGCAAAGTAGAAAAATAAAGCCCCACCAGACCTGTTGATAACAATGCTAATGCCATCATGTAACGCGTGGAAAAACGATCAGCCAGCCAACCTCCGGGGAAATAACCGATCATTGACATGGCGCCAAAAACGCTCATCAACATTCCCATTTCGGTGTTTGTGTATCCGAAGGCCGTTTGCATGGGGATATAATAAATTTCGCGCAGAAAAGGCAACATAAAAATGATAGCGCCAGACATGCATAGTGCTACTATTACAATCGCGCGACTGAATGTATTCAAAACCTACTCCTCTTTTTTGTTGGCATTTTATTAATTGCACTCTCAGTGTAACTGCGCGTTAAGTGCTAATTTTTAAATTACCCTAAAGCTAACTTTACTCACCAACAAATTATCTCCATATTATAAAAATAGATTGCAAGTCTATAAGATACAATATATTTAACAATAAACATAAAGTTTCTAATTAGAAACAATCATTAACAAAGAAAAAAGTAAAACCATGTATTTCAAATGGAGTGGAATTGAAGAGTTTGTAAAGGTCGCCGAATATGGATCATTTTCCAAGGCGGCAAAAAGCTTGAATGTCTCTAAATCTCATATTTCAAAACATATAAAAAGACTTGAAGAACAATTTGAAGTTATTTTATTTAACCGTAATACCCGCAACGTGGTTTTAACGAACCAAGGCAAGGATTTTTTCTTAAAATGTCAAAAGATTCTTTCTAATTTAGAAGACGCAAAAACGGAGCTAATCGACGAGGCGACAAAACTCAAAGGACATATTAACATCGCGATTGCCGGCGCTTTCGGTGAAGATTTCGTTGCCCCGATAATTGCGTCATTTCTAAAAAAATATCCAGAGGTTAGTGTAAATATGGAATTTACAAACCGGCTGGTAAATTTACAGGAAGAACATTTTGATCTCGCCATCAGGTCCGAATTTACAAACCTTGAGAACTTAATTTCAAGAGAAATATATCAGTATGAATTAGTCACAGTTTGCAAATCTGATTACTTGAAAACAGCCCCTGCATTAAACTCACCTGAAGATCTGGATAACCATAATTGCCTCCTTGGTACACTGCCTTATTGGCGGTTTACAATTAATAATCAAATGAAAAAAATCGTAATCAACGGCAACTGGCGCTCCAATAATGGGCGCGCACTGATTAGCGCAACAAATGTGGGAGAAGGCATCATCCAACTCCCCCATTATTATGTCGCGAAGGAACTGGCCGAGGGCAATTTAGTACAGGTTCTTGAAAAATATGCCGTTAAAAAAATTAAATATTACGCCGTAATGTCCCAACTCCATTACATCCCCCGAAGAGTAAACACCTTAATAAGTTTCCTAAAACCTTCTCTTCAAGAACATCAGAGATAACTGTAATATAGCACTTAGTTTAGGACAGAACGACCATTAATTTTAAAAAATCGCCCCATTTAAGCAATGGTTTGTGTTACGTCCTCATCAATCAGCAGCGTGCCTGTTCCTGCAGTATAAGTATGATAAGTAACGCCATCAATATTCTGATCGGCGCCTTGACTCCAACCTTCATTGCTGGATGTCACACTGTCACCCGCGTTACCGTCGATAATCAATTGATTATCGCTATCAGTGGCATCTAATAAATCCTGCAATGTTAAGGTAAGGCTGTTATTGCCTGACCCGGTAAGATCAATCACTTCCATATTAATGATCGTGTCGGTGGAAAGATCAAGATTGATACCGGAGCCATCAAGCATAAGCGTATCTTCACCATTATGGCCATTTATCAACGCAAAATCAGTTGCGGTAATTTCAATAGTATCATCACCGCGCATAGCATAGACACTATCACCCGTATCAAGGCCGCGAATGATGTCATCACCGTCGCCAGTGATGCCAATATCAATGGTTGTGGAGCCAGATAAAGAAAAGGCATCAACCCCACCAATTTGGCTGGTCGCCCCCGCGGATAGATCAAGAATAATGTCATCGCTAACCGGTGACGCATTAATAGTATTTACACCGACATTATCATTAAGGGTCGCAATACCGCCATTATATTCGTTCATCATAGCCCATTCATCGGTAAAGAAATAGGTATCAGCACCCGTATTCACATCACCTTCAAAATGGGCAGTAATACCGTCAACGGTGCCACTGTTGCCATTATCCACCATATCCTCTATGCGTATAGTCCAAGTCCCTGACGTATTCTCGTTCCAGAAGGCGCGGCTGAGAACTTCCCAGTCCATTGCACCTGTCATAGAGACGTTAAACTCACTAATGGAATTTGCCGTTAGGCCACCGGTATCAAGAATAATGGATTCTGTTCCTTCCGGGGAAATAACCGTAATCTGCAGCTCCGGCCAATAATCATGGCTAATACCGAGACTAAGGCTCATGACATCAAGGTCAAGATCACTAAGTCCGCTCATATCAAGATCGAACTCCACCGCCGTACCAAACTCAATTGTTTCCCCAGTTCCGAAAGCAACATCGTGGGTTACAAGGTTTCCAGAAGTATGCTGAAACTGCCATGTTTCTGCAAGGCGTACTGCACCATGAACATCAAGCATGCCAAAACCATAATCAGGATTAAAATGAAGACCACCGCCGTTAAAATTATTCGCGCCATTGACATCCCAAAAAAATGTTCATCTTGAAAAATTGGATCGGTATGTAACACTGTGGCGTCCAGGTCAGAACCGGTATGTCGGGAAGAAATAGCAAAAATTTCCTGAACATCACGCCAGCCAAGGCCGGTGCTATCAAATATATTATCCCCGCTGGCTTCTAACATCAATGCTGCAGTCGCGGAAACATGAGGGGCGGCCATGGAACTGCCACCAAGACGACCATGGTTTATATCCTCCAAACCAGAATTTTGCCAGTCATTATTAGTAAAGTCAGTAACCGCTAAAAGTAAATTATAGTCTTCTTCACTGATATATTCAGAAGAATAATCGATCTCACCAATACTCAATGCTGTCGCTATTTCTTCATAAGAAGAGAGAGGTACTACCATATGAAGGGCCGAGCCAAA
>JAESUD010000048.1 GCA_016763335.1 Emcibacteraceae bacterium
CCGTTCTGCCATTACCTGCTTTGTGGTGCTAAGCAATTTTTATGCAGTTTCAAACCTGCCCTTGGTTGAGGTCACATCATTACAATTTTCAAAACCGTTGTTTCTGATATTGCTCGCTGCATTTTTCCTCGGAGAGAAAATTAAAATCAGGAGAACATCTGCGACCGTTGTCGGCTTCATCGGTATCCTGCTTATATTGCATCCTTGGGATAATATCGCATCAGGCGGTTTTAACAGCGCCCATGTCGCCGTGCTTGGTGCAGCATTCGGTATGGCCGTGCTCGCGATCCTATCCAAAATACTGGCACGAAACCACAACCCGACCACTTTGGTGCTTTATGCCAATATGGCCTCGGTTGCTATATGTGCTATTCCCGCCGCCTATTTCTGGATCACGCCAACCGCAGAACAGATGATTTTGATCGCTGGGCTTGGGCTTAGCACATTTTGCGCGCAATATTCGATGATTAGCGCCTATAAAAATGCCGAAGTGACCTTGGTTACACCTTTTGAATATCTAAGGTTGATTTTTGCTGCCATCGCCGGATTTTTCATTTTTTCTGAAGTCCCCGATATCTGGACTATCAGCGGTGGCACAATAATTTGCACATCCACCCTCTTTATCGCTTACCGTGAAGCCAGAAAAAATAGAAAAATAACGCAAAATATTTAGATATAAACATTGCATTTTGATGAGTTTTCATCTTAAATGTGTACCTTGAGTAAAAAGTAAAATAAGTAAATGGAAAATTGAATTTATGGTTAAAATCCTTTTTGTATGTATGGGCAATATATGCAGATCACCAACCGCTGAAGGTGTGTTCAGGCATCAGGCAAATAAGATTGGTATTAAGATCGGCTTTACAAAAGAAATGTATATCGATAGCGCTGGAACCGCTGGTTTTCACTTGGCTGCCGCCCCCGATAAAAGAGCACAGCTAACTGCCCTTAAATACGGGGTCGACATTGGCGATTTACAAGCACGAAAATTATCCCCGCAGGATTTTTCTGATTTTGATTATATTCTTGCAATGGATAGTGATAATTTGGCAATAATGAAAAAAAACTGCCCCGAACAACATCAACAAAAACTGCATCTTTATATGTCATTTGCCGAAAATAGTCCGGGAATTACGGAAATTCCCGACCCATATTACGGTGATATTGAAGATTTCGATAAAGCATATGACTTTATCGATCGGGCTTCGCAGGGCTTTTTAAAATTTATTAAAAAAGAACATAATTTATAATAGACTTGAAAATTTGAACAATCATACCAATATATGGTACAATGATCAGGTTTGAAGTAATTGAAAGGAATTTAATTAATGGTTGATCGCAACAATTATTACACATCAGCACCGGCAAAAAGCGCCGCAGAGATTGATGAAGGACTGCGCGCCTATATGCTCACCGTATATAACTATATGGCTTCAGCGTTGGCGCTAACTGGCCTTGCCGCCTATGTAACGGCAAACGCACCGGCTTTACTATCACTGTTATATACTGAGCTTGGTGCTCCAACTATGCTTGGTTATATTGCGATGTTTTCGCCACTTGCTTTTATTTTGGTGATCAATTTCGGTATCAACCGGATGAAAGCGTCAACGACACAGATGATATTCTGGGGTTTCGCCGCTGTTATGGGGCTCTCGCTTTCTAATATTTTGCTAATGTATACGGGCACGAGCGTTGCCAAGACATTTTTTGTCACCGCCGCCGCTTTTGGTGCCTTAAGCTTATATGGCTATAGCACTAAAAAGAACTTGTCCGGCATGGGATCATTTATGATCATGGGATTATTTGGTTTAATCATCGCATCGGTGGTTAATATGTTTATGCAATCCTCCATGATGGATTTTGCTATCTCGGCAATTGGTGTACTGATATTTGCTGGCTTAACAGCCTATGATACTCAAAGAATTAAATTGATGTATCTTGAAAGTGACCATAGTGAAGTAGCCTCTAAGAAAGCTATTATGGGCGCGCTTAGTCTCTATCTCGACTTTATCAATATGTTCCTGTTCCTGCTGCGTTTTATGGGCAACAGAAATTAGAGCTTATTCAATAAGTGATTTTAAACCCCGCCTGATATATCCGGCGGGGTTTTTTATTGCCTTGCCATAGACGTTTGTCTAGCTTGCAAATTCTTCGTTGTCCGACTAAGTTAACTACCTAAGCTTCTCATCATAAGAAGAGGGTGTCAATGAAACAGGGTAATCAAACAAATAGACGTCGTTTTCTGCAAACCAGCATTGCAGGGGGCGTTGCCGCCTTAACCAGCGGCGCGACCGCAAAAGAAATCGTACTTGAACCAAGCAGAAGCACAGGGCGAGATATATTTGAAACCGGCACTTACGGCGTGCCATCGCAGTTCGCAACCAGCGCACGAATTAAGGGAAGTGCCAATGGCCTTCACGGCGCAAGCAGGACCCCGCTTGCGGAAACACACGGCATCATAACCCCGTCAGGACTTCATTTTGAAGTTCATCATGGTGGCGTTCCTGATATTCCGCCCCTTGAACATAAATTACTGATCCACGGCATGGTTGACGATGCCAAAATGTTCACCATGGAAGATATCATGCGTTTCCCATCAGTGAGCCGCACATATTTCCTTGAATGTTCCGGCAACGGTGAACAGGAATGGAGCTCGCCGAGCGCATCAACAACAACCGTTCAAGCAACCCACGGGCTAACCAGTTGTTCTGAATGGACCGGCGTACCGCTTAAACTAGTATTGAATGAAGTGGGCATTCGCACAGACGCAAAATGGATGCTCGCCGAAGGGGACGATAGCAGCCGCATGGGTCGAAGCATTCCCATGTGGAAAGTGCTTGATGACGCGCTTCTTGTTTATGCCCAAAATGGGGAGTTCCTACGCCCAGAGCAAGGTTTTCCGCTAAGGTTATTCGTGCCGGGCTTTGAAGGTAATATGAATGTCAAATGGTTACACCGCCTTGAATTCGGTGATAAACCATGGTGGAGCCACCAAGAAGTGGCCCGATATTCCGACCCGCGACCAAACGGTAAAAAGGTTGTTTTTTCATTTTACATGGATGCTAAATCGGTCATCACTTCGCCGTCATCAACAATGCGGTTAAATGGCCCCGGCTTTTATGAAATAACCGGACTAGCATGGAGCGGTAAAGGTAAAGTCGCCCGGGTCGAAGTTTCCACAGACGGCGGTGCAACATGGCGCGATGCCCACCTGCAAACCCCGATCATGACCAAATGCCATACGCGTTTTAGATTACCGTGGAACTGGAACGGACGCGACGCAATATTACAAAGCCGCGTCACCGACGATACCGGTTATGTTCAACCGGACTATGAGCAGCTTTATGTAGAAAAAAGCCGGATAGGAATGATGCATAATAATGCTATACAAAGCTGGAAAGTTGCCGCTGATGGAAATGTCAGCAATGTTCATCATGTATAATAAAAAATAACAATATCTTGGGAAATTCAAAGATAATAAAGGGACCTTAATGAAAGACATTACTAAAATAAAGCCAACCAGAAGGCATTTTATGCAGGCTGGTATGGCGACA
>JAESUD010000049.1 GCA_016763335.1 Emcibacteraceae bacterium
CGAGACTGCAATCGTTGCAGGTGAAACAGCAATTGGGCCTACAAGCCTTGTCAATTGCGAACCAAGCACCTGGAACAGTACTCTCACTCTTCCGTTAAGAAAAAAATATTTTAGTGGGGCTTTTATCATAATAATTGCCCCACTAAAAACCAAAGTGAATAATATACTAAATTAGGATGAAAAGAGAATGTTATGGTTGATGGAATTAACATAAATGGTGCCGGTACTACTGCTCCTAGTGTTGTTCAGAAAGCAGCTCTCCCCCCAAAAAGGGAAGGTGGCGCTGCCACTGAAAATGCTAAGGAAACTCCCGTTCGTGAAAAGGCGGATCAGTCCGAAACCATAAGTAATTTACTGCAAAATAAAACCAAAGTGACAGGTGATTTTATTAGTCAAGCGGAAACCTTGCTTAATAAGGCGCTGACATTGAAATCAGCAAACACAAAGTTGAGTATTGATGTTGATGCTGATACTGGTTTATTTGTTTATAAGGGAATAGATAAAAGTTCCGGTGAAGTTGTTTCACAATTTCCAGCCGAAGAAATATTAGCACTTATCGCGCATTACCGTGAAGCAGAAGGTATTGTCGTTGATGAGAAAGTGTGATTTTTAGAGTATAAATAATGACTTATCATTTTTAAAGAGCTTGTATGAGGAATCATGCGGGCTTTTTATTGGGTGGGGAATAATTCTTTTAATGCCCTTAATACCTTATCCTGTTGAGAATGTTCAAGCTGTGTATAAAGAGGAATACTGATTGCCTTAGAATAATGACGTTCTGCAATTGGGTAATCACCCGTTTTATGGCCCATTTTTTTGTAGTAAGGTTGTAAGTGAACGGGAATATAATGGATGTTGACACCTATGCCATATTCTCTCATGCCTTCAAAAACATGTTGATGGTTTTTCGCATTATTAATCTTGATAATATAGAGGTGACGAGCGGATAAATATTCGGGTGTTTGATAAGGAATTTCAATTGGTAGACCCTTTAATAATTCATCATATCTGTTGGCGAGCTCATTACGAATAGAAATAAAATCATCTAAACGATGCATTTGACTAAGGCCTAATGCTGCCTGAATGTCAGTCATTCGGTAGTTATAACCGAGTTCAATTTGTTGGTAATACAAGAACCATGAGGAACTTCAGTCATTAAAGCCTGATCGCGGGTAATGCCATGATTGCGAAATAGGCTTATTTTTTCGGCGAGTTTAGTATTGTTAGTGATCGTGATGCCGCCCTCAGCTGTTGTGATAATTTTTACTGGATGAAAACTAAAAACGGTAATATCAGAATATTTACAATTGCCAATAGGTTCATTTTTATACTTTCCTCCAATGGCATGTGATGCATCTTCTAATATTTTAAAATTATATTCTTTTGAGAGTTTATGAATGGCTTCCATATTACAGGATTGCCCTGTTAGATGGACAGGAATAATAACTTTTGGAAGTTTATTGTTTTTTCTTGCGGTAAATAGTTTTTCTTCGAGCGCAACCACAGACATATTGTAAGTTTTTTCATCAATATCAACAAAATCAACCTCTGCACCGCAGTATAAGGCGCAATTAGCGGAGGCAACGAATGTAATCGGCGTTGTCCAGACAATATCGCCTTTTCCCACACCAAGTGCCAGGCAAGCAATATGAAGAGCCGAGGTGGCACTATTGACAGCAAATGCATATTTGGCACCAGTATAATCCGTTATGGATTTTTCAAATGCAGGAATTTTTGGTCCCTGGGTAATGAAATCTGATTTTAAGACTTCAATAACCGCATCAATATCATTTTGGTTAATATCTTGCTTTCCATATGGTATCATGGATGAGATATTATCCATTCATTTTACAGAATGCAATATTTGTTGATAATTTAATTTAAAGATAATTATTGTAAGTAGTATGTATTGCAAAACAAATAGTGACTATTATATTATTATACCTAGAAAAATTAGATTTCCAAAAATGTAATTAATGGGTGGCATTAAATTTATGAATCTACTTATACGCGTAGATGGATCAGATGAAATTGGTACGGGGCATGTTATGCGAACGTTCTCAATCGCAGAAGAACTTATTGACCGCGGGCATAGAGTGGTTTTTTGTTCATGTTTATTACTAGAAACTTTATCGGAAAGAATTTTAAATATTGGTTGTGAAATCGCTAAGTTGGATGGGTTAATTGCCGGCGAAGGTGACCTGACCCAAACTTTGGACGTAGCAGAAGAATATAATATAGATACAATTATTTTAGATGGGTATACATTTGGAAGTAATTACCTTTCAGCGCTTTGTGAAAAATATCAATTAATTTTTATAGATGATGAAATTTGATTAGAATAAATGCATGCAGATGTCATTATAAATGCTAGCCCGTTGGCAACAAAGGAAATATATAGAAACAAAATAACGATTAGCAAACTATTACTTGGAGTAAGGTTTGCAATGGTACGCAAAGAGTTTCGAGCATTATCAAATAAGATTAAATCAATTGGGCAACGAAAAGATATCTTAATCAGTTTCGGCGGTACGGATGTATTGGATTTAACTATTCCTGTATTGAATGTTCTTTTAAAAACTTTTGATGTTAGGATAAAAAATTCGGATAAGGTTGCTACAGAGATATCAATGATGGCTTTTGATTTATGGATGGATAGTGTCCAAAGGCAAAATATAATTAACTCGATCGTAGAAGTCGTTGATGGAAAAGGGACTAGCCGGATTGTTGATGAATTTTTTTAGATATTATGCGGATATATAACCATTATATAGTGGCATAATTGATCCTGTCATTTAATTTTATCTGCTATTTTTTATTAACTTAAATATGTTACGTTTAAAAAATGAATATATAAACGTAAGGGATTGAGTAGGGCATGGGAATTTGTTTTTAATTAATAATAATCACCTATTATCCTATTAAAATGAGATGTGAATATGAAAATTGATGGGCGAAAGATTGGTCGCAAAGAGCAACCGTATTTTATAGCAGAAATGTCAGGTAATCATAATAATGATATTGAACGTGCTTTTAAAATCATAGAAGCGGCAAAGGCGGCTGATGCGGACGCCGTTAAATTACAAACATATACGCCTGATACTATCACAATAGATCATGATGGAGATGAGTTTACAATAAAAGGGGGCCTTTGGGCGGGTAAAAGACTCTATGATTTATATAAGGAAGCAATGACACCTTGGGAATGGCATGGCGATTTATTTGATTATGCTAAAGAGCAAAAAATTACTATTTTCAGTTCGCCATTTGACCGAACGGCGGTTGATTTATTGGAAAACCTTAATGCGCCAGCTTATAAAATTGCCTCTTTTGAAATTATTGACATTCCTCTTATAAAGTATGTTGCTCAAACAAAAAAGCCAATGATTATTTCTACGGGACTTGCCAATGAAGAAGAAATTGCAGAGGCTGTTGAAGCCGCAGAAGGCTGCCCCTTTGTTTTATTACATTGTGTCAGTAATTATCCTGCCCCATGTGAAGATATGAATTTGGCAACTATGGGCCATATGGCTCAAAAATATGGTGTCCCAACGGGGCTGTCGGATCATTCAACCGGTATATCCGTACCGATAACCGCAACGGCCCTAGGTGCAGTGGTAATAGAAAAGCATATGACCTTATGCCGTGCCGATGGTGGTGTAGATAGTGATTTTTCGCTAGAGCCTGACGAGTTTTCAGATATGGTAAAGGCCTGTAAAGAAGCTTATTCTGCTATAGGTAAAGTTGATTATTCAGTTAAGCAAAGCGAAGCTGGTGGCCGTGATTATCGCCGGTCACTTTATGTGACTTGCAGTATTGCGGAAGGTGAAATATTTACAGAAAATAACATTAGATCGATCCGGCCTGGTTTCGGTCTTCATCCAAAACATTATGATATGGTCATAGGGGCTAGTGCGCTCAAGGATATAGACAAAGGTACTCCCTTAAATTGGGATATGGTGCGTGATGAGTAAAGTCGTATGTATCACAATGGCGCGCATGACATCTTCGCGATTGCCGGGGAAAACGTTAATGAAAATAGGCTCTCTACCGCTTCTTGAGTATCATATTGAAAGACTTCGACGAGCAGAGAATATTGATGAGATTTATGTGGCTACAACAATCAATAAAACTGATGATGTCATTAATGAATATTGCAAATCCAAACAAATAAAAAGCTTTAGAGGGGACGAAGAAGATGTCTTGTCGCGCTATCAGCAATGCGCTGAACTGGCCAACGCAGATATTATTGTTCGTGTAACAGGAGATTGTCCATTGATTGATCCTTCACTCGTAGATGAAGTGATCGATTGTTATAAAAATAACAAGGGCTGCGACTATGCTCATCTGGATATCACAAAGTTTCCTCGTGGTTTTGATTGTGAAGTTTTTTCAAAAAAGGTGCTCAATGAATTAAATGAAGAAGTTGTTATCCCTTCGCATAGGGAACATGTAACGAGTTTTATACATAGTCATCCACAACGATATAATATTTTCACCCATTCAATGGAAAGTGATCATTCGGATTTACGATTTTGTGTTGATGAAAAAACTGATTTGGAACTTATCGAAAAAATAATAAATTTTTATGAAGGTGATATTTATGAGAAGTCTTGGTTTGAAATTGTCGAATTGATGAGGGATAACCCTGAGTGGGCTTTAATTAATCGTGAAGTGGTTCAAAAAACATAAACGGATGATTTAATTTTCGAAGGCGCCAATGGAATTTCTTTTGTGTAATGATATACGATCATGAAGTTTTATTATAGTTTTGGTAAAAGAAAGGGTATCATGTAGAGTATATGCAAATGGTTAATCTATAAAAGAGGTTGGTGAAATGAGAGACTTTAAGGTGGATCTATCCTTTTTGGAAGGTACTTCAATTCTTATTACTGGGGGTACAGGTTCATTCGGTAAGTGGTTGGTTAAAAAACTTCTTGATGATGTAAAGTTGCGTCGTTGTATTATTTTTTCTAGAGATGAACTTAAACAATTTGAAATGGAGCAGAGTTTCAGAAATCATCCTAATTTTTCTTGCTTGCGGTTTTTCATCGGCGATGTTCGCGATCAGAAAAGACTGCTTATGGCACTACGTGATGTTGATTATGTTGTTCATGCGGCGGCGTTAAAACATGTTCCTATTGCTGAATATAATCCGTTTGAATGTATAAAGACCAATATAATAGGGGCGCAGAATGTTGCTGAAGCATCAATATCTTGCGGTGTTAAAAAAATAATTGCCCTTTCTACGGATAAGGCCGCTAGCCCGTTAAATTTATATGGTGCTTCAAAACTAGCATCTGATAAAATTTTTGTAGCAGCCAATAATCTTGGCGGTTCTCAGGATTTTTCCTCATCTGTTGTGCGCTACGGTAATGTTTTTGGCTCTAGAGGATCGGTTATCCCATTTTTTAGGAAACTGATTGCACAAGGCTGTGATCATTTACCCATTACAGATATGCGAATGACACGGTTCTGGATCACTTTAGATCAAGGGGTAAACTTTGTTTTGGGTAGCCTTAAAATGATGCAGGGCGGTGAAATTTATATTCCAAAAATCCCCAGCATGAAAATTACCGATATGGCAAGAAATATGTCGCCAGACCTACCCCATAAAAAAATTGGTATTCGCCCCGGGGAAAAATTGCATGAAATTATGATTACCAAGGATGATGGACGGCAAACCATTGAACTTGGTGACCGTTATATCATAAAACCACAATTTATGTTCTGGGATGATAATTTTTATGATGAGCTTGGGGCAACGCCTGTTGCAGAAGATTTTGAATACACCAGCGATAATAATTCAGATTGGCTTTCAGATGAAACTTTCCAAGAATCGTTATCTTAAGTTTAATTTAAGACTATATTCTTTACTCATTAACGACTTCAATACTCACTCTTCTTAAAGATCAGAAGGTTGATGTTTAAATCAACCTTCTGTCTTTCGTCAGAATGCTCTTTTAAGGTTAGACTTAACCACCAAAGAGATTCAAAATTGATTGAGGTTGCGAGTTGGCAATCGAGAGCGCCTGAACACCCAATTGCTGTTTCACTTGTAAAGATTGCAGTCGCGCGCTCTCTCGCGCAAGGTCCGCATCCACCAGGTTACCAATCCCCACTTCGATAGTATCAGATATTTTAGTGGCAAACGTTCTTTGTGCTTCCAATGATTTGCCACCGGCACCAAGGCGTGTCAGTACTGCATTAACATTAGAAAGTGATGTACTTACATCAGTAACTGCGGCAGCTGCCGCCGTAAGAGTTGCGACGGACTGTGCAGCCGTAAGGACAATATTACCGCCAGCGAGGGTTAAATTCTCATGAGAAATAGTAATTTTTTGTAGGGCGTCCGGGCTTGTAATAGCGACAATCTCATCAGCGCCTGCATCAATTAGGTTGGTGCCGTTAAATGACGCATTCTGAGTAATAATAGTGATTTGAGCCCGAAGAGAGTTGAAATCTTGAGATAAAGCTATTCGGCTTGTTGCATCCAAACCAGCATCAGCGGCAGCAACTGCCTTTTCTTTCATTTCAATAAGTAAGTCGGATATACTCTCTGCAGCGGCGAGGGCGATATCAACTGTACTGATTGATCTATCAAGACTTTGTTTAACGGCGTTATAACCGCGTAAATCGGCACGAAGTTGTTGAGCTATAGAATAAACCGCGGCATTATCTTTCGCACTGGAAATTCTTAGTCCCGTATTAATTCTTGTTTGGACTTTGTCCAAGGCTTTGGTCGTAAGGTTAAGGTTTTGTAGTGCGCTTAACGCACTGGCATTTGTATTAACTGAAAAGCCCATTTTTGCTCTCCTCTATGGTTTTCATTCTGACATATTTAATACCTGATTGTGGTATTCACCTCTTAAAATGCAATAAGTGTGCCAATCTCTATTTTTAATTAAGGCATTGAAATGTAACGATTAAATATACTTAATAATTTAATGTTTAATATTGTGGGAAAAAGATTCCGCGCTATAGGTAATGATTGCAGGGTGAGGTGTCGTTTGCGGAATAAACATCATAAAAAAAGCCCCGCATTTAACAAAATGCGAGGGCTTTTAAAAATAAAATTTGTCCGTTAAGTCTGTTGTCTTAAATGGTTTTATTAATGGCGAGAGAGGTTGTCTTTCCTGCGAGCGAATTAGTGTCCATTCTTGCATCTCTACCATATTTGCTGCCACCACCATTTTGGTTGGTGATTTCCTTTCCGATTTCTTTAAACATTTGCTCGGAAATATTTTTCTTAGCTTTTATATAACGGTGATGTTTTTCTAAGGTTGTTTGAAAAAGGCGGCTTTCTCGTTTAAGAGAACGCACAATATCACCGCCTCCAGCCGATGCCAGACCACCATTTAATTTAATATCATTAAGTTCTTTATGATATGAAGCGGTAAGGATGTTTTTTCTTTTTTGAAACTGTTCAATTTCAGCTGGTCTATTATTTTTAAGATAATCCATTTCTTCATTAAGTATTGAAGTAAGGTTTTTCGTTATTTCAATAAGCGTAATGACGGGTGTTTCAAGATGTGATTGTTGTTGCATGATTATTTACTGACTTCCTGGTTTTTAAGAATTTCGCGGTAAATGGCATCCGACATACCGATGCCACCACTTTTGGACATTGTTTTACCCAATTCTTCATTCATAAGATCGCGGTATATTTCTTCACTTTGACCGCCACCAAAGGGGCCATCTGTTTTAATGCCAACGGACATGCTCTTGAGCATTTGTGAAATAAAAATCGCTTCAAATTCATCTGCTGCACGTCTTGCCGTGATTTCTTGAGCAGTTTTTGGTTCAGCAAGTAGCTTATGTTGTATCTGATTTTTGCTGCCTGTGATCAGAGCGGATTGATTTAAACCTGTTTCCATCTTACATCACCTCAATATCTGCGTGAAGTGCGCCAGATACTTTGAGTGCTTGTAATATTGCAATCATATCGCGGGGGTTGATGCCAAGTGCGTTAAGGCCATCAACCAAATCCTGTAGGTTAACACCAGATTCGAGGATAGCGAATTTTTTCCCTGCGTCTTCTTCAATCTCAACTTCGGTCCTCGGGACGATTTCCGTTTGGCCGCCTTGGGCAAAAGGTTGTGGTTGGGAAACTTGTGGTGTTTCTGTAACGCGAATTGTTAAGTTTCCTTGAGCTATGGCAACTTCACTTACTTTCACTTCTTTACCAATAACAATTATGCCGGACCTTTCATCAACGACGACTTTTGCCCTTTGATCCGGATTAACAACTAATTGTTCTATATCGGTGATAAAGGAAAACATATTTCCCGCATAGTTTTGCGGGATTGAAATTTCAACGGTTGCAGGGTCAAGCGGTGTTGCTGCCGTTTCCCCCATAAGCTGATTAATAACTGTTGTAATGCGTCTTGCTGTAGTGAAATCGGGACTTCTGAGTGAAAGGTTGAGACTGCTATTACTGTTAAGGGAATAATCAAGCTCTCTTTCGATGAGGGCTCCATTTGGAATTCGGCCTGACGTTGGAACGCCTTGTGTTATGCTTTCTGCGGCGCCGCCAGCCGTATATCCTGAAACCTGAATTGAACCTTGAGCAACTGCATATACTTCGCCGTCAGCACCAAGCAACGGCGTAACGATTAATATGCCACCGCGTAAATCTTGGGCGTCACCAAGTGAACTGATACTGATATCCAGCCTTGAACCGACGCGGGAAAATGCATTTAGGTTTGCGGTGACCATTACGGCGGCTGTGTTAACGGATTTCATTGTCGCGCCGCGTGTATTTACGCCCAGACGTTCTAACATGGAAATAATGCTTTGTTGGGTAAAGGGCGAATTTCGTAGGGTGTCACCGGTTCCGTTAAGGCCGACAACCAATCCGTATCCAACGAGTTGGTTTTCGCGAACCCCTTCAATGGATACCAGGTCTTTAATGCGGGAGCTTGTATGTGCAGACTGGATTGTGCAAATATAAAAAACGGCCATTATCAAAAGAATGAATTTTTCTTTTAAGGCTGTTTTTGTAATGCTGAAATCAGCAAAATTGATTTTGAGCATTCTGCTGTATTTTTTAAGTCGTGATAACATTTCATTTCCACATATATTTTTTTACAAAATTAATTCGTATCCATACATGCGAAAAGCGTGCCAATTTCATCAAAAAAATAATTCGTCTAATTAATTGAAAAATAAGGGTATTTTTGGTGTGAGTTTTTTGTTATAACTTTATTATAAATATATGGAACAAAATTGCCGACCTTGATGGAAAGCATTGCCGAGTAAATTTTATTAATAAAATATCTATGAATTGGTTGTAAGTTTTAATATTATCTTCATAATTATAGATAGTGATAAATGATTATAATTTCCGATTTTGAGAATAAATTATGAAAATTAAAGGACCAAATCGCGTCACGACCAGTAACGTTAAACGGGCGAAATCAAATCTTCCGTCGATAAGTCCGCGTTTGGAAAATCCCTAAGCACTGAAGAGACGCAAGCGGCAAGCGCCATGAGCGGAACTGCACCCATTACTTCTGTAAATAGTTTGCTTGCCTTGCAGGAAATGCCTACTGCAACAACAGGTAAGTCAAAAGCCGTTAAGCATGCGGAAGGGCTAATTGAACATCTTGACGCAATTCGCCATGGATTACTGCTTGGGCAAATATCAAAACAACGATTAAGTAATATTGTTAAGGCATTGGAAACACAGCGGGAAAAAAACCTTGACCCCGAACTTGTCCAAATTATAAACGATATTGAGCTTCGTGCAAAAGTGGAACTCGCTAAGCTTGAAATGATCAGATAGGCGATTTTATATTTTCTGTCGAAAATTCTTCACAGGCCACTTTAAT
Organism: Emcibacteraceae bacterium; assembly: GCA_016763335.1. Taxonomy (GTDB): domain Bacteria; phylum Pseudomonadota; class Alphaproteobacteria; order Sphingomonadales; family Emcibacteraceae; genus Pseudemcibacter. Next base: position 9,834 of record JAESUD010000049.1, read on the forward strand.
AAAATAACTTGAAATTTGTAGGCGACTTAAGTAGGTTGACACCAATTTTGTAACCAATACTTAGTAGAGGTAATAATGTTAGTGGAATTGCCAGATGGATATGAGCCTTCTGATACAGAAGAGTTTATGAATGACATGCAATTAGAATTTTTCCGCCAAAAACTTGTAACGTGGAAAGAATCAATCATGATTGTTTCTCGAGAAACTCTCTCACATCTCCAGGAAGATAGTCTTAAAGAACCCGATATAGCAGATAGAGCCTCTGCGGAAACGGATTGGTCAGTAGAACTAAGAACGCGTGACCGCCAACGCAAATTAGTTATGAAAATTGATGCGGCTATTAAAAGAATCGAAAAAAAGGAATATGGCTATTGTGAAGTCAGCGGGGAGCAAATCAGCCTTAAACGATTGCAAGCACGCCCGATCGCCACAATGACGATTGAGTCTCAGGAAAATCATGAAAATTATGAAAGAGTGCATAGAGACAATTAAAGTTTAAATGTTTTTTTGAATAGTAAAAGGGCTGTAACTTTTTGTTACAGCCCTTTTTTAATTGTGCAGGAACATTGGTTATAGATTATGTATCTTTAACCAGGACACAATATTATAAGATTAAAACGGGAAGATAATATCAAATAGCTGGCTTCCGTAACGGGGTTGTTGGAAGTCAGTCAATTGACCACGACCACCATAAGATATTCTGGCTTCGGCAATTTGCGTGTGATCGATTGTATTGGTCGAGCTAATGTCTTCAGGGCGGATCACGCCCATTATGGTCAGCTCGCGTACTTCAAAATTTACCCGAACTTCTTGTTTTCCCTGAATGACCATGTTTCCGTTAGGTAACTTTTGGGTCACCACCGCGGCGACAATTAGGTTGATCGTCTCGCTACGGTCAACTTTACCGGTTCCGGCATTGGATGTTGAACCGGTTGTGTTAACAAGATCCCCAGGCGTCAATGCATCAGGAAGAAAAGTTTCAAGGCCGAGCATTTTATTCATATTTAGATCTTCGGAAGTACTTCTGGTTCGGGTCGTTGCGTTATCGATAGAGGCCTTATCATTGATGGTGATATTAACGGTAAGGATATCACCAACTTGTGAGGCGCGTGCGTCTTTAAAGAAATCACGTGAACCGGTACGCCACAAGCTATTATTTTGATGATCCGAAGTCAGCACAGCATTTTGTGCAACCATTGGAATAGGTTCGTGCTGTGTTAATTGTGGTGCAACCCGTGTGTTGGTAATCGGGGCAAGGTCGGGTGCGCTGCCAATGTTACCTATTCTGCCGATCGTGCCACAACCGGACAGGACCATTATTAACAAAACGGGAACGGCTTTACTGAATATTGATTTTTTCATAATTGTTCCTTTCTATGAATGCTTAGTTTAACAGCACAAGACTGCTGGCATCGGCATAAACTTCTACTTGGTTAGGGCCGAGTATAATTGCCGAGATAATTTTTTGTGATGCATTATTCTTCACTTGAATGACATCCCCTTTTCCGCCTTTTTGAATTGCTTTACCAATTGTGGAAAGACTAATTCTTGCTGTTTTAAAATTGATTTTTACCAGCGCGCCGCGTTTTACGAGTATGGGCCTGTTCACTTCATTAAGACGAATGGCAATGCCTTCTTTAATTTGGGTGCGTGGTGTCATACCGATCAGTTTATCCTGAGCTCGGATCATGTTTCTGCTAACCTGGCTATCGGGAAGGGAAATCCATTTTATATCAGAGGCCGTTATTACATCACCACTCCGTAATGTCCGCGCAAGGGAAGGGATCATTGTTACTCTTATGATCCTACCATTTATTGTGTGTAATGTTTCCCCGCCACTGCCCGTAGGTGCACCAATTAAAGCAGAGAATTTATCGCTCCTCTTATCAAGGCTTATATTTTTGATATTCATATCAGCAGCGTCAAATCCGTTTGGTAGGTGAATTTGGCCATTTCGGTTATAGAACCGAATGTCTAGATTTTGGGAAGAATGATAAAGGTTTTTTAGTTCTGCTTCGAGATCGGGTTTAAGTTCTGAATAACTTATAACGGTGCTTACGCGACTAACCACGACATTTTTAACGCCGGCACTATTACGCCAACGAATGTTATGGGCTCGTGTAAGTTTTAAAATATGTCGAGCAGAAATCAGTATTTTCTTTCCTGGTTCCGGCGCTTGACCGATAACAATGTCCTGATTTTCAATCATATCAGCGAAGATATCACCAAGAGTGATAACACTATCATCAATCATAACCGCTGGTTTTAACTCCGGTAATGTTTCCTGGGCATTTAAAGAAACCACCGGATTTATGAAAAACAGAAACAATATTGTTATATAAAGTTTTTTAATCATTTTCTTTACCTTAGGTTAGACGTGACGCTGAGCATTTCATCGGCAGTACTAATCACCTTTGAATTCATTTCATATGCGCGCTGCGCCGCGATGAGCTGTGTAATTTCAGAAACTGAGTTTACGTTTGAGCGCTCCAGATAGCCCTGTACGATTGAGCCATATCCCGGTGTGTTGGGCGAACCGATACTGGCGGCACCAGATGCGGGGGTTTCAAGTAATAGATTGTCACCAATCGCCTGGAGACCCGCATTATTTGGAAAAATAGCGATTTCAAATTGGCCGACATTTTGCGGCTCAAGTTGCCCATCAATTTTTACAAGAACTTCACCATTGGCATTAATAGAAATGTCGATGGCCTCTTGGGGAATGGTTATTCCCGGATTGATTGTGTAACCTTCGGAATTAACGACTTCTCCTGTAGGGCTTAACTGAAATGACCCGGCTCTGGTGTAGGCATCTTCACCATTTGGTAATTGCACTCGGAAATAACCCCGCCCGTTGATGGCCATATCAAGAGGGGTGTCAGAATTTACCAGCTCACCTTGCGAGGTTACGCGGTAAACGCCCGCTGTTCTAACACCAACACCGATCTGAATGCCGGTTGGCACCACGGTTCCGGCATCTGATGATGCGGCACCAGCGCGTTCAATATTTTGATAAAGCAAATCCTGAAATTCAGCACGTTGTCTTTTGTAACCGGTGGTATTCATATTTGCGATGTTATTGGATATGACCTCAACATTTAATTGTTGAGCAAGCATTCCTGTGGCTGCGATACTAAGGGCTTTCATAAGCTATTCCTTTATATTTATTCATCATTTATGTGGTGATGAATATTAAGCAAATTTGGTAATTTTATTAATTGCTGCTGATTGTGTTTGTTGTACCCGATCAATCAGGTTTGCGGTTTGGGCGTATGCACGGCTTAACTGGATCATGTTGGTGATCTCAAGAACCGGTGAAACATTTGATGTTTCAAGCATGCCTTGGGCAATCTTATAATTATCAGACGGTGTGGGTTCTTCTTCTGCGGAATATAAATTATCGCCAATTTTTCTCATGGCGCCGTAGCTTTGAAATTGTAGCACGGCAATTTTTCCAACATCGCCAACATTCTTGGCAGACACCGTACCGTCCTCGGCAATTTTAAAACCATCTGCGTTTGGCGGGAATTGAAAGGGGGCGTCTCCGTCATCAAGAATTTCATGGCCATCAGTAGTGATAAGCGTGAAATCCGCTGAAAGAGAAAAATGGCCGTTTCGGGTGTAGGCAATTGTGCCATCTGTCTTTCGCACCTTAAACATGCCTTCGCCTTCGAGGGCGATATCAAGCACGTTTCCGGTAGTAACGAGTTCGCCGTTGGACATTTGTCTGGCAATGCCTACTTCTTGTACAAACGATACTTTTTTAAATGATTCTGGTAATGAGCCACCAATATCACTGAGATATTCATTAAACATAATGCTTTCACGCTTGAAAGCGGTCGTGTTCATGTTGGCGATATTGTTGGCAATAATATCCATCTGGCGGCGCATAGCCACCTGATGAGATAAGCTTACTAATATTTTCGTGTCCATCTTAACGGTCCTTCTGTCCATTTCGATTGTTCCTGCCCTGAACAATGCATAAACTATGCCAAAATTGATAAAGTTAATTATTTCAATTGGTTAGGGAAATTTTCAGAATGGGAGGGGGGCGTAAAAGGAAGAGTTTGCCGAGTAAATTTTACCGTTTTACCGAGCATTTTTATGTTCGTAGTGATGGATGTCTTTATTTTCTTCTTATTATATCTTTATTATGTTAATTATGAAAATTAACCATAACGAGAATTCAAATTCCTAACGAATTCTTAACTTTACGGTATTAAAATCGTGTTTTAGAAAATAATTAAATTAATTATCAAGAAATGTTTAAGCGATGAGCGACGAAGAAGAAACAGATAAAGATAGTGAGCTGGAAGAAGGCTTGGAGAAGAAAAAGTTTAGCGGCAAGAAAATGATTATGATCATTGTGCCGGTTTTACTTTTGCTTGTTGGTGGTGGCGCGGCATTTATGTTCATGGGCGGGGACGAGGAAGTCCACGAAGTTGAACTGGATGAGCACGGCAATCCAATTGTTGCTCTTGATGAAGAAGAAGAGGGCGCAGAAGTTTTGGAACTTCTTTTTTATGATATAGAACCAATGTTGGTTAATTTGACCTCTACGAGTGGAAAATCAGCATACCTTAAACTTTCAGTAACGCTTGAAGTGGATAAACAGAGCGCAATTGAAGAGCTAGATATAAATTTACCAAGAATTGTTGATAATTTTCAGGTATATTTAAGAGAGCTGAGACTTGAAGATATTAATGGCTCTGCCGGAATGTTCCGCCTCAAGGAAGAATTGTTAATTCGGGTAAATGAAACTATCTACCCAACCCGGGTAAATGATGTGCTATTTAAAGAAATGTTGATCAACGGATAACTTTTAATGTCGGATGAAGACGAGAAAATTGATGATGATGCAGTAGCGGCCGAATGGGCTGCTATGGCAGAAGCTGATGGTGATGACGAAGGCGGCGACGGTGCTGGCGATGGCAATAGTGATAGCGATGATGAGATGGCCGCTGCTATGGGGGTCGAGCGGGTTCTGGATCAAGGTGAAATTGATAGTTTGCTCGGGTTTGACGGTGATGATGAAGATGGCGGTACAAAAACCGGCGTTCAGGCACTTATAAATAGTGGCCTTGTCGCCTATGAACGTCTTCCGATGCTTGATATTATCTTTGACCGTTATGTTAGAATGATGTCTACTTCGCTTCGTAATTTTACCTCGGACAATTTTGAGGTTTCCATCGATAGCATGACATCAATTCGTTTCGGTGATTATCTGAATTCTATTCCGCTTCCGGCAATGCTTGCTGTTTTTGAGGCGAAAGAATGGGAAAATCATGGTTTGATTACGATTGACAGTAATATGATTTATTCTGTGGTCGATGCACTTCTTGGTGGACGGCGAGGTAATGCACCAATGCGTATTGAAGGCAGGCCATATACAACAATTGAACATACGCTGGTCGGCGAAATGTTGAATGTAATGCTTAAGGATCTTTGTGGTGCATTTGAACCGCTAAGCCCTGTAACATTTACACTTGACCGAATGGAGACAAACCCTAGGTTTGCAACTATTGCCCAGACAAGTAATGCGGCTCTGCTTATTAAAATGCGTGCTGATATGGCCGACCGTGGCGGCAAAATGGAACTAGTGCTTCCATATGCAACAATTGAACCAATTCGCGAGCTTCTCTTGCAACGTTATATGGGGGAAAAATTTGGACGTGATAGTATTTGGGAATCTCATTTAGCCAATGAAATATTACTGACAGATGTTGAGCTTGATGCGGTTCTTGATGAACAAAGTATGACCCTTCGCGAAGTAATGAATTTTAAAGTTGGGCAAACTTTAATGCTTAACGTTGATCAAGATGCTGATATTGATTTGCGATGTTCGGGGGTTTCCATGTTAAAAGGAAAAACTGGCATGTCCGGCCGCTTTAAAGCGGTCCGGGTCGAGCATGTTGTGAGTAGGGATGAAAGAAATTCATGATATATTCTCCTGAAAATATCTTAAACTTCATCATTCTTGTCATGTTATTTGTGATGATTGTCTATTGTATTATTTTGAACAGAAGACTTAAGGCGTTTCGAAATATTAAGCAGGAAATGAATGTGATTATTAATCAGCTGAATGCCTCAACCAGTCACGCTCAACAATCTATTATAGAATTGAGGAATGTCGTATCTGAGGAAGGTCAAAAGCTCGATCAGAAACTGAGAAAAGCTTCTGAAATGGCCGATGAGCTTGATATGATCAATGAAACAGGTTCAAACCTTGCTGATCGGATAGAACAGGGGCTAACTGGAAACAAGAAAAAACAAAATACTAATTCGCCGCAGCAAGGAAATATTTCTTCTGCAGAGAAAGCGGATATTTCAAATGAAAAGATTTCATTGTCAGATTTAGATAACGAAGAAAGTAACGCTGGCGGTGATGACAGTCTTCTTGAAAGTTTAAGGAACGTAAGATGAAATCAAAAATTCAATTTTTCCCGATTATGATGCTTGTGGTTATTGTTGTCTTTGGTTTTAAATCATATGACTTTGCTATGGGTCTTGATAATAAAAAAATGCAAAATGATATTGCTGCACAGTTAAATGAAATTGCAACTGCTGCGGGACAGGAAGATGCCGCACATGGTGAGGAAACCATTTCTGATGCTCCTGAGCCAGCAGCGGATTTTGATCAAGGTGGTTTCCCTTATACGGGTGAAGAGATACAGTTACTGCAAAAACTTTCTGAAAGGCGAGAAGAATTAGACCAACGTTCAAGAAATATGGATGTACGCGAAAAATTACTCATTGCCACAGAGAATGGCATCGATAAAAAAATTGAATCTCTTAAAAGTATTGAAGCACAAATTAGGGCGCTAATGGAACTCCATGATGCGCAGGAAAGAGCACAAATTGATAGTCTGGTAAAAACCTATTCTGCCATGAAGCCAAAGGATGCCGCGAAAATTTTTAATACTCTGGATATGGATATTCTAATTTCTATTATTGAACAGATGAATCCTAAAATTGTTGCTAAAGTGCTGCCAGCTATGAATACAAGCTCGGCTAATAATATTACTGTTGAGTTAGCAACACGTAAAAGACTCCCTGAAATCGAAGGATAACGCCACCAACGTCGTCTAATTTAATGGGGTATTTTACTGTATATATTGCCGTTTATTTAACGGCTTTTTAACATATATTTTGTATCTTCTAAGCGGTTCACTCTTTCTTACGGGTGATTTAAGTTTTTTGGAGAGTAAGAATGCAAAATAATATGGCGACCATTGAAGACCGAATTGAAAGTGTAAAACAGAAATTTGATAATCAAGTTTCTGTTTCTGAGATTTCAAATGTTGTTTCAGAAATTATGGGTAGCATTGAAGGTGATGTTTCTTTGGATAGCCTTCATCTTAAGGATGAACTGAAATATCTTCTCTCGTATATTGATCAGGCTAAGAATGAAATCGCCTTGCTTCGTCCCAAAGAATATAGCACCAATAAAATTCCTGAAGCGTCAAATGAACTTGACGCTATTGTTCAAGGCACAGAAGCGGCCGCCGAAAAAATTATGGACAGCGCGGATGAAATTAGTGAACTAGCCGAAAAATGTGATGACGAACTGAAAGCGAAGCTTGAAGAAATTTCGACAAATCTTTTTGAAGCATCTGGTTTTCAGGACATAACGGGGCAACGTATCACGAAAGTGGTGACCACCCTTGCACATCTTGAAGAAAAGCTTAGTGCACTTGCACATGCAATTGGTGATAATGACATTGATGATGCCGTCCAAGATGACGAAAATATTGATAAAGACTTTGATGCAATGTCTAACGAAGATTTTCTTAATGGACCTCAGTTAGAAGAAGAGGCGCAGGATCAAGCCGCTATTGATGCGTTATTTGATGATTTTTAATCGATCGACAAATGATTGAAATACATACCGATATTGTATAGGTTATAGTCAATTGAAATTATGGTTAATTTTTTAGATTATGGTACATGAAACGCAAAATAATTTTGACGGAAAACCGCTAGGAACTAAAAAACCTAGCGGCGATACGACAAGTCTTTTTGTGTCGCTTTATCTTATTGTTCTTGCATTTTTTATGGTTCTTAATTCGATTTCCAATCAAAGTCAGACAAAAGTCAAATCCGCAACAGACAGTGTTAGTCGTGCATTTGATAATCCATTCGCGCCAGATGCTGATTTTATTGATGTTACCGGGGATGACGCGAGCAGCTTACCTAATGATGAGTTTTACGAGCAATTGCAAGGTGTCTTTGCGTCTCTTGTCGGGTTTGATGAAAAATTTCCCACACAAGGAGGGAATGTCATTCGGGTTGAGTTTAGCCAAAGTGATATTTATGAAGATGAAAGCAGTGTATTTCGCGCAGATCAAAATAATTTCTTTGCTCAACTTTCCCGGTTTTTGCAAAGTGAGAGTGTAGGAACGGTAAGAGAGATTGAATATATCATTTATACGGGTAATAATTTTCCTGCGGGGCCCGAGTATTGGAATGATATTTCAATTTTAAGGTCTGGTGCCATTATTGGTAAATTAACGGGTATGGGAGTGAGAGAAGATCAGCTCTCAATTGGCGTATCGCCCGGAGAAGAAAGTTTATTAAAAATTTCATTTAACATTAGAAATGAAATTTCATCTAAACAAAGTTTGATAGATGCCGATAGAACAGGTTTAGGCGAAGAAACAACTCCTATGCCAGCTGAAGGTAATTGATTATGGATCAAAATGCTCTTGAACCATCAAAAAGTGATCCAAATGGCTGGATGATTATATTTGCAGATTTGCTGGCACTTCTGTTGACATTTTTTGTGCTGATGTTTTCAATGAGTTCTGTTCAGGTTGCTGAATGGGAAGCAATGGTTTCATCTCTTAGCGAAAACCTAAACCCGGCACGGGCAGAAATTCAAGATGTTGACTGGAATAAAATTGATGAGGCGTTGATTTTTGAAGAAACGGCATTAAGTCTGGATTATTTAAAAAGTATTTTTCAGGAAAAACTATCTCATGATCCGATATTAACCCGCAGCACGGTTTCAGTTCTCGATGATCGTTTGGCCATATCGTTACCGGCTGATTTGATTTTTGAGCTTGGACAAGCGGAACTCGCACCGGATGCGAGAAACGCTATGTTAGCGTTAGGGGAATCGTTAAGATCAATCGATAATGAAGTTATGGTGATTGGGCATTCTGATCTTGCGCCAATTAGCGGCAGGTTTTATCCTACTAATTGGGAACTTTCCCTCGTGAGGGCACTTTCAATTTCTAAATTGATTAAGTCAGGCGGATATAAGGGTAAAATAGAAGCTTACGGAAATGGATCGTCGAGATTTAGTGAATTGGATGAGAGTATCCCACTTGATGAACGTTATCATTTGGCGAGACGTGTTGATGTGATTATTTTGCAAAAGAAAAAAGATTAGATAATGAAAAATATGACAAGTCATATATTGAGAGTTTTACTGAGCGTGTTTATTAGTGCGGCTTCGTTTTCGTATACGGCAAATGCACAAGAGACGGTTGTTGTTCGTTCCGGCGATCATCCTACTTACAGCCGCATTGTATTTGATTGGGCAAGAAACGTGAACTATTCAGCTGAATTGGTAAATGGTGATTTGGAAATTATTTTTGATGCAAATGCGGTTCCTGATTTTACATCTGTTTTAATGGATGGTCCGTCATTCTTGAGTAACCCGTCATATTCTGCCGATAATGGAAATTTAAAAGTGATTTTCAAAGCCAATGCAAATGGGCGCGTACGCCATTTTAGGTCCGGGGCAAAAATAGTCGTAGATTTAATGGTGAATGAGACTTCTGTAGCAGCATCAGTAACCGCAATAGCAACACCAATTCCAGTAGTTACAGTTGTTGAACCAGCACAAGAACCGGCTTCCTCGGACATTGGAAGTGATGTTTCGGTAATAGCCAGCACCGAAACCATGCAAGCAATCAGCAATGATGATGAACTGACCATTCGCGCCAGTACAACAAACGACGTTTTCACCGTGAATTATATTTGGAGAGAGAATGTAAAGGCCGCGGCTTTTATCCGTTCTAATACCTTATGGGTGGTTTTTGATAAATTCGCTGTTGCCAATCATGATGATTTAAACTCTATTCTTGGTGACCGTGTGAAGTCATATAAACAAATTACTGATATTAACCCAACTATTTTGACATATTCAATTGAGCCGTCTCAAAACGCGCGGATGGTTAAAATTTCAAATGGATGGCAGGTTTCGTTAAGGTCAAATTTGGCAGTGCCGCAATTGCCAATAGAAATTGGTCATCAAAGCATTAGTAGTGTTGGGGAAAATATTTTCCTGATGGCTAGCAAACTGGGAGATATAATCACTGTTGAAGATCCATTCATCGGTGATGATTTGACAATTGTGACTGCTAGTCAATCTTCTCAGGGTGTTATGGAGCAAAATAATTATCCAGAATTTAATATACTTAAGTCTGCACAGGGTATTGCACTTCAACTTATTGCGGATGATATTTTTGTAACAAGACATGAAACAGGTATTGCCGTTTCCGGTAAAAATGGTCTTGCGGTTTCAAGAAGTAGCGTACCAATGTTACGAGAAGCTCTTCCTGTAGCGAACGATGGTGGCGGTGAAAATATAGCGCAAATGTTACTTGATTTTGAAAAGTGGGGAATTGGCCCGTTACCGAGGGAAGGTTACACAAAAAATCGCCATGAGCTACTTTACCAACTTTCAACAAGTGAAAAAAGCGACAGAAATGAAGCGCGTTGGAATTTGGCTATTTATAATATCGCCAACAATAATAGCGCAGAAGCGATTGGTATTTTAGCCTTGATGGCTGAAAGCGAGCCCGCTTTTATTGAAAACCCTTCTTATCGGGCGGCACTGGCTGTCAGTAATATAAAATTACGTAGGTTTGATGAAGCGATTAAGCTGCTTAACCATAAATCACTTGTCGCAGAACTTGATGCGTTATTATGGCGTTCACGGGCTTATGAGGCAAAGGGTGAACACCAAAAAGCTATGGATGATTTTAATGTTGGTGTTGATGTACTTTCCTTGCAAACGAATGACAATAGGGCGATGTTCCTGTTTTCGGCAATTCGCACCGCCAATATGCTTGGTGATGTTGAATTTATGAATAATCAAATAAATATTATGGCAATTGCCAAGCTTAATGCAAAACAACTTACCGAACTTGATTACTGGCGTGGTAAATTGGCTGAAAAGCATGGTGATGATGTAGGCGCAGGGCAAGCATATGATAAAGTGATTGCCACGGGTGTGCGTTATCCGTCATCAATGGCAAAATTTGCTAGAATTAATCAACAATATAGGCTCAAAGAGATAGAGGCTATGCAAGCTATCGATGAACTGGAAAAACTTCGTTTTGCTTGGCGCGGCGATGCTTTTGAACTTGACTTGTTAAAGCAGCTCGGTGAATTATATGTCGAACATAATGAATATCGCGAAGGGCTTTCCACATTACGGCAAGCGGCAACTTATTTTCCAAAATCACCAAAAACACAAGAGCTGACAAGAAAAATGTCGGAAATTTATAATGATTTGTTCCTTCATGGGGACGCGGAAAGTATGTCACCCTTAAAGGCTATGGCTTTATTCTTAGAATTTCGCGAACTGACACCGCTCGGTGCAAACGGTGACACGATGTCCAGAAGCCTTGCCAACAGAATGGTTTCGGTTGATCTGTTAAATGATGCTGCTGGTTTGCTTGAACATCAGGTAAAAAATAGACTTCAGGGTGTCGCGCGGGCCGATATTGCCAGCGACCTTGCCATGATATATGTCATGAATAAAGAGCCTCAAAAAGCACTTGATATACTGCGTGCGACAAGGCAGTCCCAAATGCCGGATGATATTGAATTTGGACGCAATATGATCGAAATCAGGTCGCTGGTCGAACTTGGAAGCTATGAAGAAGCAGAAGTTATGCTAGAAGGTATAAATGGTGAAACCGCGGATAGTTTAAGGTCGGATATTTATTGGAAAACTGAAAACTGGAATAATGTTGTCAATCATGGGTATCAAAGTCTTGGTCAACGTTGGTCTGATAGTGCAGAACTTGATGAAGCTGAGCGCCAAATAGTGCTCCGCATCGCGGTGGCGCTTGCGCTTGATGAAAATTTAAGCGGCCTGGAAAATATCAGGTCTCAATATTTAGATCATATGGAAAATGGCTTGTTTGCTGTTGCGTTTGAAATGATTACCGCCAAAGAGCAAAAAACCGGTAGTGATATTCGTCAGCTCACTCAAACTATTGCTAGTGTTGATCGACTAGAAACATTTATGAATAGTTACCGTAGTGAATTTTCCGGGCAGGCAAGCCTAAATTAAATTATAAATTGGTGTTATACTGCGGGTGGTACACCGCCTGGGCCAAAGCTCTGAATCAGGCTTCCTACTATTAAATGCCACCCATCAACCATGACAAAGAAAATCAGCTTAAACGGTAATGAAATCAATACCGGAGGCAACATCATCATACCCATTGACATAAGAATGGATGCGACGATCATGTCTATAATAATAAACGGAATGAAGATCAGAAAACCAATTTCAAACGCTCTTTTCAGCTCGCCGATAATAAATGCGGGGACAAGTATTTGAATGGGGGTGTCTGATGCTTGGGCGGGTATTTCTGATCTTGATAAATCTATGAATAACTGAAGATCCTTTTCGCGAACCTGGCTCATCATAAATGTATGAAACGGAGTGGTTATCCTATCATATGCTTCTTCTTCGGTAATCTGTTCATCAATAAGTGGCGCCACGCCTTGTTCATATGCTGCTTTTAAGGTGGGGGACATGATAAAGGCGGTCATAAATAAGGCTAGGCTAACGAGCACCACATTTGGCGGGGTCTGTTGTGTTCCCATTGCGCTTCTAAGCAGTGAAAAAACAATAATAATACGAGTGAATGAAGTGATAACCACTAAAATTGCTGGTGCTAGCGATAACACTGTCATTAGCATCAAAAGCTGAATGATTTGTCCGGAAAGGGCGAAATCTTCACCAAGGTTAAGCGACAGTTCCTGTGCAGAGGCAGGGATGAGCATGCCAGAAAATAAAAAGATAAAGAGAACTGCTATGCTCTTTTGAATATTGGTCATATTTTTCATATTAATTCATTTTTCCTAACGCCTGTCAGTCGCCAATATTCTTTGGTGTTTGTGGTTTTAGGTCAATATTTTGTTCAATGAGCAAGTCGCGTTCTGCGCCCAGCATTATAAGGTGTTCTGTATCATCTCGACGTATAATCATTAATCGTCTCTTGGCGTCAACTGGTAATATTTCTACAATATTAAGACGTTTTTTTTGTTTGCCGCCTTGATTAATGGTGACACGAGCAATAAAGCCCAGTTTTTTAGCGCCATAAGCAAAGGCAAGGAGTAATGCAATGACAAAGCCAAGGGCAAAAATAAATTGTATTATAGTCGTGCCTAGCGACAATTCTTCCATTTTGTTTTGTTCCTGTTATTTTTCTTGCATCATTTCATTATGCCTAGCTTCATCAAGTTTTATATTCTCTCGGTAAACATGACTAAGAATTTCAGACACGACATTAAGAGCCTCAAGTGGAATGAGGTTGCCGACTTCAAATGTCGATAATAATTCAACCAGTTCTTCGTCTTTTCTAACTTTTACATCATTATCAAATGCTAATTTGAGTGTCTTTTCGGCATTGGCACCAAACCCGCTTGCTGTTATTTTTGGAATATCTTGATGACTAGTCTGCTGCTCAATAGCAACGGCCTTTTGTCTCTTGATTATATCTTTGGTGTCATCATTCATATGAATATATCGTTTTGTTGCATTTACTTTTATCGCTATTTTTTCAAAATTTAAACTATTTTTGTCAATTTAGCTAACTTTGATTGAAATTATGTAAAAATTTAAGTATGTATTTAATAATATTAACACATTGTTAATTATCTGGCTTCACAATGTAAATAATTCTACAAATTTACATTTGTATTTTTATAGTGTAGTCTGAGGTCGACCTTGAGTAATTAAGGCTTAAGTTAAGACTTAGGGAAAAATAATGGATTTAAAGGACATTTCATTGTTCAAGACGCTTAACCAGAAAATGACCTGGTTAAATCAGCGGCAAAGAGTCCTGGCACAGAATATTGCCAATGCGAATACTCCGGGATACGTCTCGCAGGATCTGAAGAAAGTCAGTTTTCAATCACACTTGAACAATTCAAGCTCGGCAGGTAATGCTCAGTCGGGTACAGTAATGAAGGTTAACCAACCGGGACACATGAGTGGCCTAGGGGGGACTTCTGCTGCTTTTGAAATCAAACAAGTAAACTCTGAATATATAGAAACAACACCAGACGGTAATACGGTTGATTTGGAACGTGAGCTTACTAAAATGGCAGAAGTGCAGATGGAATATACGCTTGCAACGAACCTTTATAAAAAACATATAGGTATGCTTAAATCGGCATTAGGTAGAAGATAATAATAGAGAAATTTTTATTATTATAGTGAGGAGATAAAGAAATGGATCTTACAAAAGCAATGATGATTTCTGCTGCAGGAATGAAGGTTCAGAATATACGCATGAGGATTATTGCAGAAAATCTTGCCAATCAGGATTCTGTAGCAACAACGCCAGGTGAAGACCCATACCGCCGTAAAAGTCTTACTTTTACGAATGTTTTGGATAGGGAAACAGGCACGAGAAGAGTTGAAGTAAAAAAAGTGCTTTATGATAAATCTGAATTTGGTATGCGTTATGACCCGGGCCATCCTGCCGCTGATGACATTGGTTATGTCAAAACAACCAATGTAAATGGCCTCGTGGAATTAATGGACATGAAACAGGCACAACGATCATACGAATCAAATTTAAACGCGATGGATGTTTCCAAAAACCTCATTATGCGCACAGTCGATTTGTTACGTTAAAATAAGGAATATTTAATATGGTAGATATAAAATCATTTGATGCGGTAAATGCATATGCCAGCGCAATTAAAAATCAGAGTGGAGCGAGTTCTGTTGGTTCAATCGGTGGTATTGGTTCAATTGATGGCGGTGGTCAGGATAAATCAACATTTTCCGAGATGCTTTCAAAAACAATATCAGGAACTACAGGGGCGATAGATCAAAGCGCCAATGCCGGTATTAATGCCATGAATGGTAATTCAGACCTTGTGGACGTTGTTACCACGGTTCAGAATGCAGAAATGGTCTTGGAAACGGTGGTTGCTGTTCGGGATAAGGTTATTTCCGCCTATAACGATATTATCAAAATGCCGATTTAGGCAATTTCATTTATACCATTAAAGAGAAAGTTTTAAAATGAGTGGCGCTGATGTCATGGATGTATCACAGGATGCGATCTGGGTTATTATTATGGTTGCCGGTCCTATCATGATAATTGCTCTTGCTGTTGGCCTTGTTGTTTCCCTGTTTCAGGCACTTACTCAAATTCAGGAAATGACATTAACATTCGTTCCTAAAATCATTGCTATTTTTCTCTCTCTTTTAATTTTTATGCCTTATATGGGCGATACGCTCGCGGCATTCATGCAACGCATTTCAGAGCGGATAATAGGCCTTGCTTAATTTTTTGCCGCAAGAAATATTTGGTTTTCTTCTGATTTTCACCAGGCTTGGTGCCATGATAATGTCCTTGCCAGCCTTGGGGGAAACTAGTGTGCCTACACGGGTGCGGCTTTTTTTATCTTTAAGCATCACAATGATTTTTTATGGCTTAATGCGGGGAGAAATTCCTGTTATGCCGATTGCACCAATAGCCCTTGGCGTGCTGCTCATCAGTGAAGTCTTGATCGGTGTAATGATTGGTTTATCTATTCGTCTTTTAATAAGTGCATTACATGTTGCGGGTACGGTAATGGCTATGCAGTCTGGGCTGGCGATGGCGCAGGCATTTAACCCGGCCCAAGGCGGGCAAAGCTCATTAGTGGCGACTTTTATGACGTTGGTGGGGGTGACGTTGATTTTTATTATGGACCTTCACCATTTGATGATTGCGGCGATGTATAACAGTTATAATTTATTTCCGATCGGCGGCGAACTATTTATTGGTGGATTTGCCGAGCTAATTGTTAATACGGTGAGCAATAGTTTTAAACTTGGCATTCAGATGTCTGCACCGATAATTGTATATGCTCTGGTTTTCAATGCCGGGCTTGGTATAATCGCTAGACTTGTACCGCAATTACAAGTGTTTTTTGTGGCCCTCCCGATTAATGTAGCGATGGGTTTTATTATCATGGCAGTTGTTTTTTCAGCGATGATGACTTGGTATCTAGACCATTTTCAAGCAAATCTGGAGGCGTTTCTTTAAATGGCAGACGAAGATGACGCACAAAAAACCGAGGAACCGACCCCGAAAAAATTATCGGATGCTATGGAGAAGGGGGACTTCGCCAAAAGTCAGGAAATTAAAAGCTGGTTTGTGCTTTTTGGAGCCTGTATCATGGGGTTTGCAGCTATTAATGGACTCGCCAGTAATTTACGAGTAACGCTGGCTAGCGTGCTCGAAAACTCATACCGAATACCAATGGACCCAGAGGGGTTAACGTCGTTTGTAGACAATTTAGTGATGCAGGTCGGGAGTTTTATGATGTTCCCTTTCCTCATTTTACTTATTGCAGCATTTGCCGGAGCGATGATACAGCACCCCCCCATGATTACTTTTGAAAAAATTCAACCTAAACTTAATAAAATTTCACCACTTAGTGGGCTTAAGAATAAAGTTTCAATGCAAAATTTAGTTGAATTTTTCAAATCAATTTTTAAATTAGTACTTGTCAGTGTAATTGTTATTGTGATCGTTTGGCCGGAAAAAGAAATTCTTGAAAATTTAATGACCCTTGACGTATCGGCGTTAAATGACATCATTTTCAATTTGATTATGAAAGTCCTTATCGCTGTTGTTACCGTTATGGGGGTGATTGCCGGACTGGATTTCTTATTCCAAAAATTCCAGTTCATCAAAAAAATGAGAATGACCAAACAGGAAATTAAAGATGAACACAAACAATCTGACGGTGACCCACAGGTAAAAGCCCGCCTAAGGCAAATTCGTATGGAACGGGCAAGAACCAGAATGATGGCCGCCGTGCCTGAGGCTGACGTTGTAATAACAAACCCGACGCATTATTCGGTGGCGCTCAAATATGAGCAAGGAAAAATGGAAGTGCCAAAGGTTGTGGCAAAAGGTGTAGATAGTCTTGCCTTTAGAATTAGGGAAGTTGCAGAAGAAAATAATATCCCGATAATGGAAAACCCGCCACTTGCCCGTACCCTTTACGCTGCGGTGGAGATAGGCGAAGAAATTCACGGTGATCATTATCAAGCCGTGGCAGAAATTATTGGTTTCGTGATGCGTATAAAAAAAGGCGAAAGAGTTGTGTATCGGGCACCAAAAGAATGATACAAATTTCCCATAGATAGAAAATTCAAGACGCATAAGGAAAATATTAATGAATAAATCAGGACGTGATATATCATTTGATTATTCCTATTTTATATCGGTTGGCGGGATTGGCGGGTTGTTTAGTATTGCCTCGCTTATGTTTGGCTTTGCATACGGACTTCCTGTTTATGGTTATTACGCTGCGTCGGTTATACTTTTATTGACAGGCGTGATTTTGCTAAGATTGTTAAAAAACGCAAAATCTGTTCATGCGTCTATTTTACAACAAGCTTCAGTTTATAAAAATGAGAATGTTGGCGTTGCAATGCTTATGACGTCTCCTGCGGGGGATGTTGTTTATGCAAATAATGCAGCCAAAATATTATTTGAAAAATATGAATTTGGTGTGCCGCAATCTCCCTTAAAAATTGATGTTTCCAACAAGAACACTATTGAGAATATATTGGATACTCTAGTAGTTGGAAATATTAAGATAGTCGTTGTGGAAATTCGTGAGAGTGGGAAATATTTAAAATTAGAATTAGAGAAAGTTCAAAAAAACGGTAATTTCTATTCTTGGCGAATTTTTGAAGATGCTAAGGTTGATAACCTTTATAATATTGAAAATTCGGGACCGGATTATCATGCAAGTATCGGGCAATTTTTTGAAAATTCCGATATTGGTTTTTTTGCTATTAACGAGAATGATAAAATAACTTATTTAAATAATATTTTTCTTAAGCTGTTATTTGAAGAAGGTGATGCACCTGAAGTGCCGTCTGATCTATCGCTTATAAGTCATCATTCACAAAGTAACCTTAAAGACAAGGTCGAGTTTATTTCAGCGTCGGGTAAAAAATTGGCGACGCACGTAAAAATATGGAATGGCACTTCTAAGGTAGATATGACGGGTTATCTAGTTGTCCTGGATAATAGCAGTATAAGTAACGGTGAACGAAGAGAGCTTGAAACGGGCGCTGAAAATAGTTTTTTCTGGAGTTCTCCTATCGGTATTGCTGTGGTTAATAACAAAGGTATTATTCACGATAAAAACATCATTTTTAGTAATTTCATTGCCGCATTAGAGCTTGAGAAACATGAAAATATTGCAGATATTCTAACACCGGAAAATGCCACTGAAGTCTTTAAGGAAATAAACAAGACCTTAAATTCAGGAAAGCCAAGCATGAAGGTTGACCTTGTTTTACAAGGTGGAAGTGATAAGCAAGGCCAGTTTTATATTACAAATATAGGTGAACAGAAACAGGATAACGACGAAGTTATTATTTATCTTATTGATATTACTGAGCAAAAAAGCCTTGAACTTCAATTTTCTCAATCTCAAAAAATGCAGGCAGTTGGACAACTTGCCGGGGGTATTGCTCATGACTTTAATAACTTACTCACGGCGATAACCGGGTTTTGCGATCTTTTGCTGATTAAGCACGGACCAGGGGATCAATCATTTTCTGATATTATTCAGATTAAGCAAAATGCCAATCGGGCCGCAAATTTGGTGCGTCAATTATTGGCTTTTTCAAGACAGCAGACACTACGTCCTAAAATACTTATCATGACCGACGTGGTGGCTGAACTATCCAATTTACTCAGGCGCCTTATTGGTAGCAACATTGAACTTGAAATGAACCATGGCAGGGATATTAACCCGGTAAGAGTGGACCAAGGACAGCTTGAACAGGTTATTATAAATTTGTGTGTTAATGCCAGAGATGCGATGCCGGATGGGGGTAAGCTTGTAATAAAGACCTGTAATGTGGGGATGGAGGAATCTATTAAAATAGGTAAAATTCACCAGATTTTCCCAAAAGGCGAATATGTATTGCTTGAAGTTACTGATAACGGCACCGGCATTGCGAAAGAACATCAGGAAAAAGTGTTTGAACCATTTTTTAGTACAAAAGACGTGGGCAAGGGGACCGGGCTTGGTCTGTCGACGGTATACGGGATTATTAAACAGACCGATGGATACGTATTTCTCGATAGTGAAGTTGGTTTGGGAACATCATTTAAAATTTATCTACCGCAACATGTAATGGGAGAAGTTGAAGAGGTTGAGACGGCAATTGATATTATCAAAGATAAGGAACCAGCACGTGATCTTACGGGTAATAGTACTATATTACTTGTCGAAGATGAGGATGCGGTTCGTATGTTTGCGTCGCGCGCTCTTAAAAACAAAGGATATACGGTTTATGAAGCCGATAGTGGCGTAACAGCACTTCAGGTGATGGCAGAGGTGGAAACTCAGATTGATCTTATCATCAGTGATGTAATGATGCCGCAAATGGACGGGCCGACTTTGGTTAAAAAAATCAGAGAAACCGATACGGAATTAAAAGTGATTTTTATTTCGGGTTATGCCGAAGATGCGCTTGATGATAATATTACAGATAAAGATTTTAATTTTCTCTCAAAGCCCTTTAGCCTTAAACAGCTTGTGGAACAGGTTAAGGAAGTTCTCGAGAAATAACAATATTTTATCATGGCAATCATTTTAGATGATTCTGTTTTTCTAAATCGAATCTTACGATTGATTTGTTCTTTTATTTGAAAAAAATAAGAACAAGTGCCGGAAATTATAAATATAATCTTTTAAAAACAAAAGATTATAAAAAACTTTACAAATAAGAACAAAAGATGTACATATAGTGTGTTTACAAGCCACAACAGGTTATGGGATATAAAAGGAGACACAAATAATGGCATCATCAAATTTAAAACTGGTTGAACGGGAAAACATGGATAAGCAAAAAGCATTAGACGCAGCTCTTGGACAAATTGAGCGCGCTTTTGGTAAGGGATCAATTATGAAGCTGGGCCAGAACTCAGCCGTAGATGTTGATTCTGTATCAACGGGCTCACTTGGCCTGGATATTGCGCTTGGTATTGGCGGATTACCAAGAGGACGGGTCGTTGAAATTTATGGCCCTGAAAGCTCTGGTAAAACCACTCTCGCACTTCATGTGGCGGCTGAAGTACAAAAAAGCGGTGGCACAGCGGCATTTATCGATGCTGAGCATGCGTTAGACCCGGTTTATGCTGGTAAGCTCGGAGTTAATCTGGATGAATTGTTAATTTCCCAGCCTGATACAGGTGAGCAGGCACTTGAAATAACCGATACTCTGGTTCGTTCCGGCGCTATCGATGTGCTTATTATTGATAGTGTTGCAGCACTTACACCACGGGCAGAACTTGAGGGTGAAATGGGTGATGTTCATGTTGGGTTACAGGCGCGTCTTATGAGCCAAGCCTTGCGTAAACTTACGGGTTCTATTCCAAAATCAAAATGTATGGTTATTTTTATCAACCAAATTCGCATGAAAATTGGTGTTATGTATGGTAGCCCGGAAGTAACAACAGGCGGTAACGCTCTTAAGTTTTACGCCTCTGTTCGTATTGATATTCGCCGCATTGGCGCCATTAAAGAAAAAGAGGAAATTGTTGGCAACCAGACAAGGGTTAAGGTTGTTAAAAACAAAGTTGCCCCACCATTTAAAGTGGTCGAATTTGATATTATGTATGGTAAGGGAATTTCTAAAAATGGTGAACTTATTGATCTTGGTGTTAAGGCGGGGATTGTTGAAAAATCTGGTTCTTGGTATTCATATGATAGTCAACGCATTGGACAAGGTCGTGAAAACTCAAAACGCTTCCTTGCTGATAATCCTGAAATAGCAGGTGAAATTGAAAATGCCGTTCGGGTTAACGCCGGAATTCTTGATGAAGCAATGCTTAAAGTAGGTGTTGTGAAAAAAGTGGAAGAAGAAACAGAATAAAATAACTGAATTATCCCAGCAAACTTAATAAGGCACCGGCAGTTTCCCGGTGCCTCTTTTTGTTTATTGTTCTGTAAATGCTAGCTTTGCACCAAGAGAGGCGAATATAAGAGCAAATGAACGTTGAGCGCGGTTCATAATTTTAGGGGAATTAAGAACGTAATCGCGCATGCTGCCAGCGAATATTCCATATAATACAAAGACGACAAATGTCATAACCATAAAAGTGAGACTAAGCAAAAGCATGCTTAAAACAGGCTTTTCAACATTAGCCGGAACAAACTGTGGTAGGAATGCTAAAAAGAAAATAGATAATTTAGGGTTTAAAATATTAATCAAAAATCCTTTAAGGGCGATTTGTTTAGAATTCTTGAGTGTGTTGTGATTTTGAATTTTTAACGTACCGGTATTTTTCCACATTGACCATGCTAA